>CAZDYZ010000674.1:0-3697 GCA_964509525.1 uncultured Acidobacteriaceae bacterium | reverse complement strand
CGCGCCAAAGAATGGGGGCGGTGGACGACATTGCCGTGCCGGGGCACTTCCAGGCATTGGTGCGGGCGCGGGCGCAGGCATTAGTAAACATGTCGACACGTCCCGCTTCGGCGGAGGGCACTAAGCTGACCCCGCTACAGCGTCAAGTCGGCGACGATGGCTACCACTACAAACACGTTGACGCAACCTTCGATCGCACAGCTCGAACCGCAACCCTTACCGTGCGCGCTCCCCAAGGCGACCAGCCCGGGACGACCGAGGCGATTCACGCCATGGGCGACCAGTGGTGGCCGCTGGCAATGGCGCGCGAGCTGGACGATGCGATCCTGATGCTCCGCGTCAACGAGGCAGAGCTTGGACTGCTCCTGCTCAAGACCACGGGCAGCGCCGAAGCCGTCCTGAGCGTGGATCGGGTGATACTTGAACAGCGCAACGACTGGTTGGTGCGCGAGACTATCGGCCTTCTGCGCCGGACCCTCGCTCGGCTGGATGTCTCCTCGCGCAGCATGTATGCCATGATCGAACCCGGTTCCTGTTTCGCGGGGATGCTGTACGAATTGGCGCTAGCGGCGGATCGCATCTACATGCTTGCGCTTCCTGAAGAAGACGGCGAGGTACCGAGGATTGCCGTGGACGAAATGAACTTCGGTTTGCTGCCCGCAGTCAACGGTCGCGGCCGGCTCGCGACCCGTTTCAGCGGCAATGCGCACGCACTGGCAGCTGTGCAAGAAACCAAAGGTGAGCTGCTCGGCGCGGAAGCGGCTTTAAAACGTGGATTGATTACGCTCGCGCCCGACGATCTCGACTGGGAAGACGAAGTACGCATGGCCATCGAAGAACGGGCTAGTCTTTCGCCAGATGCCCTCACCGGGATGGAAGCTAGCCTCCGTTTTCCCGGTGACGAAACCATGGAGACGAAAATCTTCGGCCGGCTGTCGGCGTCGCAGAACTGGGTGTTTGTCCGACCCAACTCAACCGGGGAGCATGGTGCGCTCAAGCTATTCGGTACGGGATCGAAAGCGCGCTTCAATTGGGAGAGAGTGTAATGTCGATCAATTATCAGGACCGCATTCCTAACAACGTTGATCTGGGCTCCAACCGGACGCTGCAGCGCGCCCTGGAACGCTGGCAGCCGGAATTCCTGAGCTGGTGGCAGGAGCTCGGCCCGCGGGACTTTCAGGTGGCCAACGTCTATTTGCGCACCGCCACCTCGGTGGACGCGAAAGGCTGGGCAACCTACGGCTTCGTGCGCATGCCCGACTATCGCTGGGGTATTTTCCTGGCCGACCGCGACCCGGAGCGCAGGATCGGGTTTGGCGACTTTTATGGGCAGCAAGTCTGGCAGCAGATCCCGGGTGAATACCGCTCCATTCTGCGCCGGCTGATCGTTACTCAAGGAGACACGGAACCCGCATCGGTCGAGCAGCAGCGCATGCTCGGGCACACGACGCCATCACTCTATGATTTGCGCAACCTCTTTCAGGTGAACGTAGAAGAAGGCCGGCATCTGTGGGCGATGGTATACCTGTTGCACGCCTACTTCGGACGCGATGGCCGAGAAGAGGCCGAGGAGTTGCTGGAGCGACATTCCGGCGATGTCAACAAACCGCGCATTCTGGGCACTTTCAACGAGCCCATCCGCGACTGGCTCAGCTTCTTCATGTTCACCTACTTCACCGATCGTGATGGCAAGTTCCAATTGAAATCTCTAGCTGAGTCAAGCTTTGACCCGCTGGCACGCACTTGCTCTTTCATGTTGACCGAGGAAGCCCACCACATGTTTGTCGGCGATACCGGCATTAACCGTGTGGTCCGTCGCACGCTGGAGGTGATGAAGGAGTTGGGCGTCGAGGATTCACAGGCGATTCGCAATGCTGGAGCCATCGATCTGCCGACTGTGCAGAAGTATCTCAATTTCTGGTTCAGCTCGTCGCTCGACTTGTTTGGCTCGGAGAGTTCGTCGAACTCTGCGTCGTACTTCGCGAATGGCCTCAAAGGCCGTCCTGATGAAGCACGCTACGAGGACCACATCGCTGCAGACCGGAACTACACTATGGAATTGCCGGACGGCAAGGGCGGGGTCAAAGCCGAGCAAATCCCGATGCGTAACGCCATGAATGAAGTGACGCGCGGCGCCTACGTGACCGACTGTGAGCTGGGTCTGAAGCGCTGGAACCGGCTGATCGAGAAGGCGGGATACTCGGCTCGCCTATCGCTGCCCAGCACCCGCTTCCGTCGCAACATCGGGGTATGGGCGGGCGTCCCGACCGACACCACCGGACGACCGATCACACAGCAGGAATTCAATGCACGCAAAGCTGAGTGGCTGCCGAGCGAGGGCGATCAGGCGTTCATCCTAAGCCTGATGCACGGGGTGAACGAACCGGGCAAGATGGCGGCCTGGATCGCGCCTCCCGATCGCGGCATCAACAACCACCCCGTGGATTACGAGTATGTGAAGTTCCACTAATGATGCGCATCGCAATCATTGGCGGCGGTCCAGCGGGGTGTTATCTGGCGGAATATCTGTTGCGCCTGCTGCCGCAAACATCCATTGACATTCTGGAACGTCTGCCTGTTCCTTTCGGGCTGATTCGTTACGGCGTCGCCCCCGACCATCAAAGCACGAAGGCGGTGACGCGCATACTGGACCGCGTGCTGGCGCACAGTCGTGTCAGCTTCTTCGGCAACGTGGAGGTAGGGCGCGACACGGATCTGGACGAGTTGATGTCGCTCTACGATGCAGTTGTGCTCGCCATAGGCGCCGAGCGTGACCGGCGGCTGGGTATTCCAGGCGAGGACCTAGCAGGTGTCATCGGTTCAAGAGCGTTCACCGGCTGGTACAACGGCCATCCAGACCAACAGGCACCGCGGGTGCAAGAGGTGCGTTCCGCCGTCATCATTGGCAATGGCAATGTGGCGATTGATGTGGCTCGCATTCTCGCGAAATGCCCTGCCGAGCTGGCAGGGTCCGACCTCCCTACGCAGGTGACGGCGTGGCTTGACGCGCAGCCGGTCAAGGCCATACACATTGTGGGCCGCCGAAGTGCGGCGGACGCCAAATTCACGGCGAGCGAACTCGTGGCTCTGGGAAAGCTGGAGTACGCGAGACCGGTGGTGGCCGATCCCGCCAGCCTTGCCGGGCAGAGCCCTGTGATCGATACGCTCTGCCACTTCGCTGCCGAACATCGGCCATCTCCGGTAACCATCAATTTCCATTTCAATCTGACACCCAGCATTTTCGTCGGTGATAAGCAGCTTCGCAGCGTGCAATTCCGTTCCGCCAGCGGCAGCGTGGTCGAGCTGCCAGCACAGCTGGCTGTCACCTGTATCGGATACGAGAGTGTCGCGTGTTCTACTGCCCACCCCACGAATGGTGTGTTTCTCAATCGTGAGGGCAAAGTGCGAGAAAGACTGTACGTTGTGGGTTGGGCGAAGCGCGGCCCTACGGGAACCATCCCCACAAATCGCACCGAAGCACAACAGGTGGCGCAACAGATTGCACAGGACGTCACTGATTCCGGCCGACCAGGCGGCTCTGCTCTGCGCGATATGCTTAAAGAAAGAAACGTTTGCTGGGTGGACCACGCCGCCTGGCTTTGCGTGGACGCCGTCGAGCGAGCCCGCGCCGGGGACGGGCGCTGCCGGGAAAAACTTAGCAACATTGCCGACATGCTGGAAGCCGCACAAATCAAGC
>CAZDYZ010000673.1:0-6415 GCA_964509525.1 uncultured Acidobacteriaceae bacterium | reverse complement strand
ACCCTCTGGCGTCTCAAATCGCGATTCCAGAACGAGAGTGTGATCGAGATAACGCCGTGTGCTCGACGCTGCATCTTTCGGCGCGATCGACCAATGCCCATTCTCTTTAGTGCCCAGCAGGGCAGCGAAACACGCTGGGGAAGCAAAGTGCGGCAAGCAAAGCCAGTCGATAGAGCCGTGGCGGTTTACCAGCGCTACGGTCTCACAGTCACCGATAAGTGCGTAATCCTCGATGCGATTTGACATGTCGAGCTCAGAACACGACGGACGAGGATCCTAACAGCCGCCTCGCCGAATTGGGCGGGCGGCCAAAGTATGTCTCCGCCTCACTCATCCTGGGGGCCGAGCGCATCCAGTTCTTTATCCGCTACCTCGATCATCTTATTGGCGGTTTGCTGCGAGACCAGCCCATCATGGATGGCTTGCTCGATTGCACTCTTCTCAGCGATAACCAGCTTCATTCTGGCCCTTTGAATCTCCGGCAAAATCCGCGTGGCGTCTTTCCCGTATAGGTCCGCCACTTGCTCTTCGGCGCGTTTGAGGCGTTTATCGAGTTCCTCGCGAAGCTGATCGTAAGCCGGGCCAGACAACAGCTGGTTGCGCAGTAACTGGTCCAATTCTGTCCGCGCCGATGACACAGCGATCTGTTGCAGCCGCGCCATTTGATAGGCATCTTCGCGCACGGTGCTGACGCCGAGGAGGCGAAGCAGCGGCTTGATGGCCAAACCTTGGAAGATGATGGTGAAGCCCACGACCCCGAACGTCATGACCAGGATCTGTTCGCGATAGGGAAATGTCCGCGACAGGCTCAGCGCCAGTGCCAGTGCGAGGGCACCGCGAATGCCGCCCGCTACCAATATGTGTTGCCAACGCCAGGGGATTTTGCGTCCACGAAAGTTACTAACCGGCACCAGTCCGTAGATTGACAGGGCTCGTCCCAAGACAACGGTTGCAATCGCCAGAAGCGTCGCACGCCAATTTTGCAACAGGGTTCCCACCCTTACCTGCAGTCCAATCAAAAGAAAGACTAGAGAATTGACAATGAAAGACAAGTACTCCCAAAAGGACCACAAGGCGATTCGGGTCCGGGGACTCATGGTTTGCGCTCCGAAGTTGCCCACAGTCAGCGCCGCCGCGACGGTTGCAATAACTCCGGAAAGGTGCAGAGTCTGTGCTGCTAAATAAGAGCTATAGGCCAGGACCGTGGTTAGGGTGATCTCGATTGCAGGGTCATCGATTCTCTGGGTGAACTTGCTAAAGATATATCCCAGGGTTAGTCCAACCGCAACCCCGCCTAAGACCTCAACCATGAAATCTCGCACTCCGGTTCGGACGTCCAAAGTGCCAGCAGCAACGCCCGTCACCAGAATCGCAAACAGCACAGCTGCAGTACCGTCATTGAACAAGCTTTCTGCTTCTACGACAATGCCGAGCCGCCGTGGAACCGCCATCGTTTTAAAGATCGATAAGACGGAGATCGGATCCGTGGCAGCAGTGACCGCCCCGAATACTAAGGCCACCAGGAGGGGAAGGCCCAGAAGCCAATGCGCCGCATAGCCGGTGACCAGGGTTGCGACCAGCACGCCTACCGTGGCCAGCAGCAGAATGGGTAATCGGTTCTCGCGCAACTGCCGGACGCGGAGCTTGAGGCTGCCTTCAAAAAGCAGGGCGGGGAGGAAGATGATAAGGACGATGTTGGGAGTCAGCCAGTCCGGCTGATGGCTGAACAAGGTTTCCACGATGGGCAGACGGACAGAGCCCAGCACCAGACCGCCGATCACCAGCGCCACCGTATAGGGAATGCGGAGTCGCCCGGCTACCATGGCGATGATCGACGCCGCAATCAGAAGCCAGATCAGAAATTCGACTACAGAGTTTGTGGTCATCGTCGTTGCGCGTTTTGCCGTCCGAGTTTCGTCCGTTATGGCAGATTCGCTGGCTCAGCAGAGTCCACGAGCCCCCTATTGGCTGGGGGTGAGCGACTTCAGGTAGGCCAACACGGCTTCCGCGTCGGAACGAGTCATATGAAAATGCGGCATGGGATCGCGCAGAGGGCTGCCATTAATCCAGATTGCGGTCGTCAGAAGCGTGATCATCCCGGCATCGCTGGTCGGCGGCAATCCCCCAAGGCGAGGTGCCATGATTGGCCAATCCTTATCGGGTCGAGCCGGCAAGTAGGGTACCGGCGCGCCGCCCAGCCATCGACTACGGTCGAGTTCTCCGTCCGGCTTGCGGGGAGTGTGGCAGTTACCGCAGACCGCGACATCTTCGACAATGTACTTGCCACGAGCAACCTGCGTTGCATCCCTGACTGGCACCACTGTCCGTGCTCCCTGCGCGGCGGTAAAGCGCGAACCCGCCATGAGGACGAGGACTACTGCAGCCGTTGACAATGCGGTGACCAAGTATCTGCTAGGGATGTTCCATCGTAGAAACGACATCGGACTTTCTCCTTGGTGTGTTGTTCTTTATGCTCCAATAACTTTGACGGTTTCAGGTGCTGGACCTCGTTGGGGGAACCCTAAGCCCAAACCAGATGACCGTTCTGAACGAGCGCGAAACATTGACGTTCCTGCGTAGCAAGCAGGTGGAGTCCAATTGTAGGACAATCACTCTACGACATCGCCTCCTATCTGCTCGGGGTCCGGCACGAGTCTGCCTGGGCCTGGCACTCTGAACTTCATCCCTTTACACCATCTTATGAGGACTACTCACAGCATGAGAAGAACCGGTGCTGACGGACTCCTTGAGGATGAATGAGAAAAGATCACCCGAAAACTATGTCAACGATGACGAAGAACGGGCGACGGGGCGCTTCGGGGGTACAGTGGTGGGGAACCCCAATAGGCGTGCTGGTCAGCTGGACCCAAGGTGTGTTTCAACAGCGCTACAGCCCTTCGCTTTTTGCCTTTCGCGGGTGTAAGCTCCGAGTAAGTCTCGCTGTCTCGAGGGTTGAAATGCTTGTGATGTTCCTGCGCCGTTTTGTGCCGATCGTCGCGTTGCTCGTGGCTTCGGCGGGTTCCCTTGTAGCCCAAAGCCGGTTCCCGATGCCGCTGGGGCACCCCGAACAGGACACAAGACCGGCCGACGTGCGCGAGCTGGTTTCCAAGTACTGCCGCCTGGACTACGACGCAGCGCGGATAGATGGAAAAGGCTGGGCAAAGATTGAACCGCTGGTTACCTGGCATGCCAATCCCGAATATAGCGAGATCAACGTGATTGCGCGCTATACGGTTGATGCTGCGCCTGCTTCAGACAACAGCAAATATAGTGTCACGGTCCATTATCGACTGCTCGGGACCTACAATCTGAGCATGGGATATGTGCCGGAGGCTCCAAATGCTATTCAGGATGTCGAATTCACTGTCACCGACACGAACGGCAACTTGCGAATTTCGGATATCGAGAATACATTGCCCCATCCCTCGCGCGCGGCCATGCTCAAATGGCTTAACGACAAGGTAGGCGAGACCCAGGGCGAACACGCAAAAACACTGTATGAGGAAGCGCTGCGTCAGCTACAGGCACAGCCAGCCTCGCCATTTGCGAAGTAGGCAACAGCAGAGCAACAACTGTGGAAACATGTCAAGGTGGAAATCAGCCATTCAACGTATATTCATCTCGAGAACCTGACCTTGTTTCTCCCGACCACGAAACGATCCACTGCTTGCGGCAGACTGCGCAGGGAACCCGTCGCCCTCCGGTCTCGTAGCTACGACATGCTCCGGTTTCTGGTCTTCGCGCTTGTACTCTCCGCTGTTGCGTTAGGACAGCAGGTCGCACCGCGACCTATGCAGGATCCCGCGCCGCCCGCTCTCTCCCAGGAGCGGATGCAGGAATTGGTCCGTCAATGTGCCGATAACGATCTGGAAAACGACAAGCGCCAGCGGGACTACGCTTATACCGAGCGCGACGTTGAACGCCGACTCGACGCCAGGAGGCAGGTGAAGTCAACCGAGACGAAGACATACGAGGTTATGGAACTCTATGGAGAGCAGGTCCAGAAGTTGGTGGCCAAGGACGACAAGCCCCTGTCTGAGAAGGATGCCAGGAAGGAAGAAGAGAAAATCGAGAAACTGCTCGAGAAGCGCAGAAACGAATCCGAGCAAGACCGCAAGAAGCGCCTGGAGAAGGCAGAGAAGGACCGCGAAGAAGACCGTAAGTTCGCGCTGGAAGTTGCAGATGCCTACACCTTTCGTTTTGTTGGCATTGAAGCTTTGGAAGGCCGCCCTACTTACGTCATTGATGCCGACCCGAGACCCGGCTACGAACCCCATATGAAGGAAGCGAAGATACTTCCCAAGTTCCGCTTTCGCGTCTGGATTGACAGAGACGAAACCCAGTGGAAAAAGTTGGATATCCAGTGCATCGACACCGTTTCCTATGGACTGATCTTGGCACGCTTGCACAAAGGTTCACGCATTACCATCGAGCAGACGCGAGTCAACAACGAAATCTGGCTACCTAAACATGTCGCCATAAACGCGGACCTCCGGGTGGCCTTGGTGAAGAACTTCGACATTGTGCTCGACAACAGCTACAGCAACTACAAGAAGTTCCGTTCCGAGACCAAGATCGTTCCGATTGGCGAAGTTCAGCAACAGCGCTAACTAACGCCTAAAAATTTAATGGCTTAGTTAAATTCATGGAGCTATATTGCAGATATAAAAAGACTTATTATGCAATAAAGCAATCAACCAGAGGGCGGCGGTGCGGTGGAAATCGTCCAGGGACAAGCAATCATTGTTACTGCACCGTGAAGATCGGGACAGCCTATGCTGATGCCGACTTCAGCCCGCTAGTGGATACGACTAACCGCGTTAGGCGCGACTTTCGTGAGCTTCCATGGCTTTGGCCTGGACATACCAGGCGACGCAGACCTTGCCACTATGTCGATTTCAGCCGTGGCTTCGCTGGTCAGCCGCATCAAGTAGCGATCGTGGCTCTGCGCGCCAGGGTCGTTGACGCTCAGCAACAGACCGTCACCAGTCATTTGGGCAGCTTCAATGCTCGATGTTGACTGCTCGCCACCAATACTTATCACATCGCCTTGGCTGCTGAACTGAACGTCTCGCGCGCGCTGTAGCGTACCGGTAAGCTGGCCATCTCGATAGGTCAGTCGGACAGTGAACCAAACACGACCTTCAGATCTCCCTATCCAGGCCCCGGCATATTCCGCCGATGAAGACTCGCGGGTCGGAGCGTTTTGCATTGCCTGAGTCATGGACTGGGCCCAGGCCGCTGTGGACAGGATAATGAACATGGCAACGGATAATGCAGGTCTCATTGGGGTCTTCTCCGTTTTTCTTTCCTTTGAATTGTACTCGTGCTGCGCAGCGCGACAGACCGATGCCGGAGGCGGCTTGCTCTTGGGTCCAATATGCTACTGTTCTGCTTGCTGTTAGTCTTGTGCGACAATATGTCGCATCGCATTCACTATCCCTGTTGCTGTCATGAACAATACTTCCAGGTCACGCTCAGCAACCATCCTGCCCATTCCTGATTTTCGCAGTCTGTTCGAGTCGGCGCCGGGACTGTATCTTGTGCTAACGCCGGACTTAAGAATTGTAGCGATGAGTGACGAGTACCTGCGAGTCACCATGACCAAGCGCGAAGAGATTCTCGGCCGCGGACTCTTTGAGGTTTTCCCAGATAATCCCGATGATCCCACAGCAACTGGCGTACGAAATCTGTCCGCATCGCTCGAACGCGTATTGCAAAATCGCGCGCCCGACGCAATGCCGGTTCAGAAATACGATATTCGTCGACCGGACTCGGAAGGTGGTGGATTTGAGGAGCGCTATTGGAGTCCGGTAAATTCGCCAGTCTTCGGGGCGGATAGGCAGATTGCTTATATCATCCATCGGGTCGAAGACGTGACAGAGTTCGTTGGGCTCAAGGAGTCGGAAAGGGAGCAGCACAGGCGAACCGAAGAGCTGCAGACGCACGCAGAAAGTATGGAGTCGGAAATCTATTTGCGAGCGCGGCAGTTGGACGAGGCGAACCGCCAGCTGCGTGAGGCCAACAAAGAGTTGGCCAGGCTGGACCGCCGCAAAGACCGGCAGTTATGGGAGTACCAGAACCGACTGGCCATGATCGTCGATTCCTCCCAGGATGCCATCATAGGCAAAGACCTGGAGGGCATAATCACCAGCTGGAACAAGGGAGCCGAACGCATCTACGGGTACACGGCAGAGGAAATCGTAGGTCGATCCATCACGTTGCTGGCTCCCCCTGATCGGCATCCTGAGATCGCCAGGATTCTCGAGCGAATTCGCGCCGGCCAACAGATTGAGCATTTCGAAACCATGCGTGTCACCAAAGACGGGAAGCAGCTCGACATCTCCGTCTCGGTTTCACCGATTCGCGAAGCGACAGGCGAGATCGTGGGAGCCTCTACGATCGCTCGCGATTT
>CAZDYZ010000672.1:0-6159 GCA_964509525.1 uncultured Acidobacteriaceae bacterium | reverse complement strand
TCCGGCTGATGCTACGGTAGACGAGCTGGGAAGAGCGCTGCATGACGGGCAGCATCGGCGTCGGCAGTGCCTCTATCCTGTAGTTGATCGTGACAAGGAGTTAGTTGGCGTCATTACCCGGCATCAGCTGCAGCAGGTGGTACGGCAGGGCAGCGGACACAGGCTGGCGGAAGTAATCCGGCGCGATCCAAAGCTTGCTTATCCCGACGAACCGCTCCGAATAGTCGTCTATCGCATGGCAGAATCGGGACTGACGCGCTTCCCAGTCGTGGAACATTACAACTCAAGAAAGCTTCTGGGTATGGTGTCACTCGACGATCTGCTGAAGGCGCGGACGCACAACCTCGAAGCCGAACGCCGCCGCGAACGGATCTTGCCGCTGCGATTGATGTTTCCATCGAGATGGGGAAAAGGGGCTAGTTAGCTGCCAATGGGAAACGAACCGGAAGCAGCAATGGACAAGGATCGCTGATGGACAAAGACGCCTTGCCCGTCGCTCTCATTCGCGGAGGGGATGCCTTTGCAGAGACCCACCCTAGGCCGCGCAATCCACCGTCCGCGCCCTGTGGACAATTGGAGATACCTAATCGGTGAATAAGAACGGGGAGTCGGGGTCGCAAGGATGAGATTTGGGCAGTCACACAACCAGGACTCTTTGTTGCAGGCGATTAAAGCGGCAATCACCTGGAAGCCCTAGGGTGTCGACATAGCAATACAGTCGAGAGCAATTGATGTGGGAGCGCGAGTTAGTTCAGCCGCGAGTACAAATCACTTTCTTCAGCTAACCCCAATGCGGGACATCAACACGCGGCGGGCTAGCCGGCTATGTAGCCGCTAGCGACTGAGGAGCTTGCAGAACTTCATTCTGTCCTGGACAATCCGCCATCGGCGGTAAGCGATATGAACGCTGATATGCTGCCTGCAGCCGACAGGATGAACCGCTCGACCGGAGTAAGGCATGATCATGCGCGAATACTGTTAGAGCAGCTCTGGGATTCAGGCCAAGGCATATTGAGCACGCAGGCTCTACAAAAACTATGTATTAACCTCCGTCGCAAGGTAAGCCATCCTTTGCCCACACGGGAGGTCCGCCAACTGATACTCGATTACTCGACCCGGGAGATGGTCACCAACGCCCCCGAGTCCATTGTCCAGGCACCGGATGTCGAGCAGCATTAATTCCCGAAGAGCTGCGAGTAACCGAATTCCGGTTTGAAAGCCCAGCGATTGATTCCCCAGTTACTGAGTCTGGTCGATCGTACTGTCCCGTTGGAGCAAGCACCCTGAGACTGGCGCCCAGGATCACCTCAACTGGTAGTTCGAATTAACATCATTCACCGTTAGCTGCTTGCTGACACCGTTAATCAGCGTGCTGGCGACGTGGTTGGTGCCGTCGGGTAACTGGGCGAACTCGGCGGAGATAGTGACCGCGTTGCTGGGATCGTTAAGATACGACTGCACACGCACGTTCTGCAACTGCTTGGTTTGCGGATCCAGAGTGAAGGTAACCGAGTCGCCCTGCTTCACATAGTTCTTGATCACCAAAGCTACAGTCCCGCTCCCGGGCTGCAACGACACGTTGCCCGCCTGTTTGGCCTGCATCAGACGGTCTGGATCAGGAGTGGTGTATTGCTTGGCCAGAGCGCCAATCTGCTGGCCGTATTCCTGGTACTCCTCCTTCTTTTTCTCGATGACATGCTCCTTTAAGCGTCCCTCGCGGCCACCCTGTTGCGCCTGCTGGTTACTGACTTCTGTCTTCTGCTGCTGACCGTTGACCATCTGGACCTGATAGACCTTCGTGTCTTTTACTTCGCCCTTGATGCTGATGGTTTCGGTCTCCGTCCAGATGTACTGCGCCAGCTTCTGCTTGTTGATAGCCTGGTTTTGCTTGAGGGCCATCAGCTTCTCTTCCAACTGTGGGCTCTGCGCAAAAGCGGCGCCAGTCAGTAGGAAAACCGAAACGATTGAGGCCATACTTATCTTCAGTGTGCAGCCCTGTATAAAACGGCAGATCATGCAGTCCCTCCCTTTAATGCGCTTCCTTTCTTTGCACCGACCGCGTCCTGAGAAGCAACAGGACAATTGCTGCGTGTATGACCGCACCCGGCCATAGCAGAATTCCGGCCTGGCCTTCTATACCGATGATAATCAGGTAGAGCATCGCCAGCACGCTCCACGTCAACATGCCATAGAAGGCGGTACGAGACTCGCCGACTGGCCAACAAGCGACTGCCAAAGCGATCAGGCACATGCCGGTCAGACGGCCAATGGTGACTCCGGCGCCCGAAATGTCCGCGGCAAACAACAGCCGAACTACAATCGGTGGGTAGGCGAGCAATAGCAATCCAAAACCGCCTTCCGCCACCGACGCAAGTATGAGCACCCTCGTCATTGCGCCTTCTTGATTGGCGGGTTCTTGTAGGTGCCGCCCCACGCCTTGGACTTGGGCCAGTAGTTGCGAATCATGATATTAAACACACAGAAGGTAGCACCATAGATTGCCAGACCCAGCCTTTGATTTGTGCCAATCTGACAATTGACAAAATAGATGGGACAAACATCAATCCCGCGAGAATCAATCTCCGCACATCACCGTGATCGAGGAACGATTGCAACAGGATGGCCAACATCAGGGACAAAAATAGCCACAAATCTGGCCGCGATCGCGCGTTCGTGCGTACGGGCGCTTCGCCCTTCGCACGGGCATCCATGGAATCCAATGCCTTGACAACGCCCATGATGTCGCTCCGCTACAAGCCAGCAGGAGATAACCCGGTGTTTTACGCGCTCGCACGCGATGGTTCAGCCGAGCGCGCTTCGGATCGGAGGCTAAGCCACCGGCGAGCCCGCCGGCCCAGGGGTTTCTTTCCTACTTGTGCACATCGTATGTAAAGACCGCATTCATTTCGTTCTCCACCTTCTGTAGCACTCCGCTCCCCAGCTTCTCAATCAACTGCCGCCGGTGCTCTTCGCGAATGGCCCGGAACTTCTGCTGTTGCTCCTGGTTCAGAAGAGGCGTGAGCTTGGCATCGACTGAGTCGGCGATTTGCTTCAATTGCTCCAACTTGTCCACCGGCTTCAGAGCAGTGTTTTTCTTGAGCGCCTCCAGTTGCGGCGCCGTCTCCTTCAGGATAGGTACAACCTGCTGTTTCTGTTGCTCTGTCAGCCCCAGCTCAATCGAAAACTGGCTGATCATTGCCGTCAGCGGGTTGAGCACAATCTCAGGCGTAGGAATCATCTCATAGTTGGCGTACCCGAATTCGTTACTGCGCACACCGTAATAGCTGTCGCCCAACTTGTAAACCGTGGCTGAGTACGGGTCCTGCGAGACAAAAGTGATGAGCTTGCCGCCCTCGATCTTGTAGGGGGCCGTCGTTCCCTGGTAGCCGTCACGCGCGACAAAGCCGTAACCGCTGGGCACGTTGGCGTACTTGCCGATATGGAACACTGTAGTATGACCCTCAACCGTGAAGTTCTCGCTGAATGTGTCTCCGGTCACGTTGTTGCGTACCCAGAAGGCCTTGCCCACGATGAGCGCCTTGAGTTGGGCATCACCCAACTGGGTTGCGCCCTTCGCCTTGAGGTTGGCGACGGTCATGCCGGCGGGCGCGTTCTTGCGTGCGTCGGCGCTCGGCGTGTACCAGATCGGCGAGCTCCAGGCACGCTCCTGCACCGTCGGTGGTACGACATCAGGTATCGGAAGTCCAGCTTTCGCAGCCTGAATGGTGGTCCAGCGCGGCGTGGGAATTTCCAGCACGCGTGCGTAGTAGAAGGCATGCAGGCTGGCATCGAATTCGGGATCCGTCCAGACGGTTTTGAGTTCCGTCGAGCCGACGGTATTGGTGTACGTGCCGGTATTGACGTCCACGGTACTCTGGATGGCGGGCACCCTTCCTGTCGTCCTATTGAGTTTGCGGTCACCAGACCAGGCCACATCAAAGATCTTCTCGAAGCTCTGGCCGTTCTGGGTCCAGCCCTTGATGATCTGGATGCGGTCGAGATTACCAGCGGTCGGATCCTTCACCGCCCAGACCATGAAGTTCGGAGCGACACCTTTACCCTGCGGTATCGCAGGCAGATCCTGGCCCATGGGAACTCCGCCGGCGTACGCCTGGTGAACCCAGTCCTTGGCGCCCAGGATGTCCTTGTTGTAGCCCCAGCCGCCGAAAAAGCGGACTTTGATGTGCGGCCCGCTAACGCCAAACGTTTCCTTGCGGTACATGGCATCCCAGATGGAAGCGCGGGTGTTTTCCTCGGCCCACACGCCGGTCAGTCCACCTGGGTTGACCAGTCGCGAATCGATGGTCTTTCCCAACATGACGCCGGCCATGCGCCTCTCGACCGTGCCATCTACGTCGGCGTGTGCACCATAATAATTTTCCTGGCGGTACGCCATGCCCGTATTGTGCGAATCGGAGCCGCCGCCAAAGCCCAATTTGTAGGGGTTGTAGCCCCGGACGTCCTGCATGGTAATGCCATCTTTCAGGGCTTGGCGCGCGAAGCTGCCGGTAATGTGATCAATTCGGCCGCTGTCTGGTGGAATACCAAGCAGACCACTGAAAATCTCATAACTGGCGAACTCATCATTGGGTGACAACAAAGGATGCGTCTCTGATTGGCCCTTGACCTGCTTCATCTCGATCAAGCGCTCGTTGCGGTCACGCGAGGCTGCCCAAGCTGCATCAATGGGCCGGCCGAAGCTGTCAACGTCGATGGGATACATCCAGCCGTCGCTTACGTTGGCGTTGTGCGAAATGGCCAGCAGCTCAATGCCGGCCTTGCGCTGCGTGTCCATCCAGTTCCACAGGTCCTCGGGATGTTTGGAGTCGAGCGCGGTGAAGGGCATCTGCGGCACCTTGGCACAGTCCTTGAAGAAGACGTTGCGGTGCAGATTGCGATTGCCGGGCATCATGG
The DNA here is from genome assembly GCA_964509525.1 of uncultured Acidobacteriaceae bacterium. GTDB lineage: Bacteria > Acidobacteriota > Terriglobia > Terriglobales > Acidobacteriaceae > Bog-257. Next base: position 1,245 of record CAZDYZ010000672.1, on the reverse strand, counting down.
TGTCTTCGTAGGAACAGAAGGCCGTGAATTTGCCCGGGTGGTTGTTTTCGTCGGCAATTCTTACCGTTTCCTTCCAGACGGTGCCGGCCACCTCCGGACTCATGAACGCCTTGATGGGCGGAGATGCGGCGAGATGGAGGAGATAGAGAAAGACCTTCTGCTGGTCGGCCTGGCTATTCGGGTCCTGCATGATCAAGGGCTGCGCCTCCGGCATCTTGCTGATTGACGAACCGGGGGTGTTGGCCTGCTTCGTGACCCCAACGTACTCCGCGTGATCGGTCACACCCATGAAGTCCATCGGCGTCTCAATCTTGATGTCGTAGCCCATGGGGTGCTTGATGGTTTGGCCCTGAGCATATTTGTATGCATCATCCGGCCCGGTGATGCGGTTGCCGAATACCCATGCATCCACCGACCAACTGGTATGGATGTGGGTCTCTCCGAAGTATGCGTTGCGATCAGGATTCTTCTCGACGCGCTCCTCGGCCGGGGCGGGTTGGCCCGCTTGCTGCGCCTGTTCTGGCGCGTTGGGTTTATTGCAAGAAACCAGTACCCCGGCCAAAATCACAATCGGCACAACTCTGATGGGAGACAACGGCCCCATTCTTGCGAGTAGCTGCCTCATGAGTCTCTCCTTCGGAAAAACCGCGGATTCTGATTGTTTGTGTTCTCGAGAACTGGGCGCGACGTTCAGCCGGGGCACCTGGGCTTACCCATGAGGCCGATACCACAATCTCGGAAGCTGTTGATGTGTCCTTGCGATTCTACTCAGCCCATCCAACATTGCAAACAAGAAAACAGTGCCTCCGTTCTTCACCGAGCAACAGGTTGCTCTAACGATATCGTGGTCAATCGCATCTGAGTTCCCTTGTGTTGGATCGCAACTCTTGCAACGCTTCCTCGATGCGCACGGACCCAACTCGAAGCTATCCGAACACCCACCGAGAGGACCGCTCCCGCGGAATCTGCATTACAGCACGCCAGCTTAAGCGTCGTTTTGAGTAGAAGAAACTAGCATAATTACTAGAATGGGCCTGTAACTTCTTGCTCGCGCACGTGTATACCCGCTGGAAAAAGCGACTTTTCTGTCGGGACGGAAATCCGATCGCTCGATTCGAAAGGTCTGGGCCACCGCGGGCAAGCTTGCGAATGTAGCGGGACGCCTGTTCCATGATCTGCATCGATGTACACTCTGCGACAGCCGTCAGCAAGCAACAAGTACAAGTCTTGACAAAATGTGATATT
>CAZDYZ010000671.1:0-3079 GCA_964509525.1 uncultured Acidobacteriaceae bacterium | reverse complement strand
CGCGCCGTGGGATCGTGCACCACGCCGCGCAGCATGGTACCTGTACGCTCATCGCGCTCGGTGGGAGCGATGCGTGGGGTCCAGGTCTCCGGCGGACTGTAGGTCGTCATCGTCATGCCGAGCGGGCCAAAAACGTAGTTCTGCGCATACTGATTGAGTGGCATGCCACTCACACGCTGCACCAACTCGCCAAGAACAATAAAGTTGATGTCGCTGTAGACAAAAACTGAGCCGGGCGGATTCACGAGCTTCTCGGCGTTGGCTCGCGCATACCCTTCATCCAGACCGTGCCAGTATGGTTTCAGGTCCAGATCCGGACGCAGGCCCGAGTAGTGCGTCATCAGCTGGCGGACGGTCACCTCGTTCTTGCCGTTTTGCGCGAACTCGGGAATGTATTTCGCCACCGGATCGTTGAGTTTCACTTGTCCGAGCTGCACCATGCGCATGACCGACGTGGTGGTGGCCAGAACCTTCGTGAGCGACGCAGTATCAAAGACAGTGTCCGGCGTCATCGGCTCCTTCGCTGAATCGACAGAACGATAGCCGTACGCCTTGCGATACACCACGGCTCCATTGTGACCAACCAGAAGAACAGCCCCAGGGGCGTTTCCCTTCTCCACGGCATCCCTCAGCAGCGCGTCGAGCGGCGCGAAACGCGCCTGATCGACGGTGTTTGAAGTTGCGGGAGCAGCTGTGGTCACCGCAGAGCTTTGCGACACGGCTGGTGCGCCGATAAACAACAGAGAAGTAAATGGAACCAGGGCGATGGCTGCCCGAAGGATACGAAGACTCAATGGATAAGAAACCTTTCCGATTTGACGCGTATGCTGAGTTTTGATCAGCAGGCTATTATAAGTTGCGCTGGTGTCCGGTACATCTTGGGGGCCTTCTGAACCCGCCATCACAACAGCTCATCGCGCCACATCCCGCCTTCGAAGATCAACGGAAGCAGTTTGCCCGAGCGTTTGTGATGATCCACGAGGCGATCGAACGCCACGCCTTTCCCGGCGCTGCGCTCGCGATTACCTATCGTGGGTCTCTGATTGCTTCGCAGGGCTTCGGGCACTTCACTTACGATGAGGGCGCACCACAGGTCCAAGCCGACACGGTCTTCGATCTCGCCTCCGTGACCAAAGTCGTAGCGACTACTGCCGTGGCCATGTTGCTCTATGAACGGCAAAGGTTGGCGCTTGACGCACCGCTGGCGAGTGTCCTGCCTGAATTTGTATCCCTAGCGGCGCCACATGAGCATGGGATGCGCGAAACAGTCACGATTCGCATGCTGCTAGCGCATTCCAGTGGCCTGCCGGCCTATGAGAAGCTGTTTCAGTTTGCGCGTTCACGGGAAGAGCTGATCCGCGCTGCGCTTACAACGCGGCTGGTCGCGACCCCGGGGGTACGAAGCGAGTATAGCGACCTGGGATTCGTCCTGCTCGGCGAAGTGCTGGCCTGCCAAGCGGATTCGGCCCTGGACCTTTTTTCCCGGCAGGAGATCTTTACGCCGTTGGGCATGAGTCATACCTGCTTCAATCCCCCGAAAGAGTGGAGGCCAGCGATTCCCCCGACGGAAGATGACCGCACCTTTCGCAAGAGAGTCATTCAGGGCGAGGTGAACGACGAGAACGCCTTTGTGATGGGTGGCATCGCGGGACATGCCGGGGTGTTTGCTTCAGCCAACGATCTGGCCCGCTTTGCCGAATGCATGTTGCGCGGCGGCGCGCCGCTGATGCAGCCTGCGACGGTCAAGCTCTTCACTCATTGCGAACCGATGCCCGTCGGCTCACCGCGCGCTCTCGGATGGGACATTGTCTCCCCTCTCGAATCAGCCGCGGGTACACGCTTCTCTCTGGTATCTTTCGGACATCTCGGCTTTACTGGAACATCGCTCTGGATCGATCCCAGCCGCCAGCTTTCGGTGACGCTGCTGACCAACCGCACTTGGCCGGACCGCGAGTCACAGGCAATTCGACAGGTGCGGCCGATCGTCCACGATGCTATTGTCGAGGCGTTGGAAGAACGATGAAACACAAGCCTGCCAGAGACACCGCAAGGCTCGGCACGGAGCGGAGGAATACTGCCACACAGGACCTCGACCGTCGCTCTGCGCTGGAAATTGCGCGCCTCATCAACGCCGAAGACGCCAAGGTCGCGCACGCGGTGAAAAAGGCGCTGCTGCAGATTGCAAAAGCCATAGATGCTGTCGCCGGAGCGCTCGCCAAAGGCGGACGCTTAATCTATGTCGGAACGGGAACCAGCGGACGTCTGGGTGCTCTGGATGCCGCCGAATGTCCGCCGACCTTCAACACCGAACCCAAAACGGTGCGGTTCGTAATTGCGGGAGGTGTCCGAGCGCTGGCCGCGGCAGTGGAAGCCGACGAAGATTCGCGCCAAGCCGGCCGCGCTGATATCGCCAAGCAAAAGCCTGGCAAGCTCGACGTGGTGGTCGGCATTGCCGCCAGCGGACGCACGCCTTACACCGTTGCAGCCGTGCAATATGCGCGTTCGCATGGCGCGGTCACCATTGCGATTTCCTGCAACCGAAATACCGCCTTGGAAAGGGCGGCCGCAATCCCTATTGTGGTCGAGGTTGGCCCTGAAGTCGTCAGCGGCTCAACCCGGATGAAGGCAGGGACCGCGCAGAAGATGGTGCTGAATATGTTATCCACGGGAGCGATGGCGAGGCTGGGCTACGTATACGACAACTTGATGGTTAACTTGCATCTAAAGAACAGAAAACTGGTGGAACGCGGAATCCGCATTGTAGAGCAAGCGACGGGCTTGGACCGCAGGCAAAGCCTCAAGGCGCTTCATCGGGCGGGTGGTAGCGTTCCGGTGGCCATCTTCATGGTTAAGCGAAGAGTAAGCAAAGCCGAGGCTGAACGCCTGCTGAGGAAAGCTAAAGGGAATGTTCGCCAGGCTTTGCGCCAGAAATAAACCTGTAGAGTCGCCTTTGCTAAGCCTGTGAGTGGAATTCCAGCTGCGTATCGCCGGCCCTCAGACTTGAGATTCCGGCAAGAAAACTGCGCAGTCCCCACTAGCAAAGTCACAGTTTCAATTGAGCGACACAGAGGGGGCGAGA
>CAZDYZ010000670.1:0-2689 GCA_964509525.1 uncultured Acidobacteriaceae bacterium | reverse complement strand
GATTCTGACTTATGACGTGTGGGGTGGTTGACTAAAGCGGCGAACAAACAGCGCAGGGTTGTGCTAACGCCAGATAGCGGTAGCTACTTTTGGAACCCCGCATCTCTCATCGGCGTCTAAGAGTTCGTGCGTCAAACCCTCACATTTTGGGCAGTCGTCACTGTTCTGTGCGCGATGTTTGCTCTCGGGCAGGAATCGCCAGCACCTTCCTATCGGTTTTCGTCGGATTCCGCCACAGTAAACATTCCCTTCAAAGAGGTAGCCAACGGACTGATATTTGTGCGTGCTCAGGTGAATGGTCATCCCGGATGGTTCATACTTGACAATGCGGCACAAGGCTTTACTGTGGACCGCAGCTTTGCCCACCAGATCGCACTTGTAAGCGGGGAGCACGCATTAGCCCGGACCGACGGACCGAACACGATCCAGGCAACGATCGCGCACGACATACGAATCAGTCTGCCGAACTTAAACCTTACCCACCGTAACGCGGTAGTGATTGACCTTAAGATTCTTGAACCGAGTGTCGGGCATGAAGTGGACGGTATCATCGGATCCCGGCTGTTCGATGACTTCGTTGTATCGATCGACTACGAGGCTCGGCGCCTTTCGATTTATGCTCCATCACATTTCCGCCCACCCGAAGCGGTGGAAGCCCTTCCAGTGCGCATCGATCAGCACGGCTTTCAATTCATCGATGTGACCATCTCCTTGCCGGGGGTCAGCCCCATATCCGCGAGTTTTCTCATCGATGCTGGGGCTAATATGTTCGCCGACATTTACAAGCCCTTTGCCGATGCGCACCAGCTTCCTCCACCCCCTGTGAAACTCCTGGATGAGCCAGGGACCGGCGCCGGTGGAACAACGCAATCGCAAGACGGACGTGCCGATCAGATGAGGATTGGGTCCTACTTCGTCAAGAATCCTCCGATCACATTCGCGCAAGAGACGGAAGGGTTGATAGCCGCCAAGGATCATGCTGGTCTGATCGGCGCCGAGTTTCTCAGGCGCTTTACGGTGATTTTTGACAATCCTGGCAAGCGCCTCTGGCTTGTACCAAATCGCCGCTACGGAGAGCCCGCCGAATATGATCAGAGTGGCCTAAGGCTGCAGGCAGATGGCTCGGGTTTTCACCGATTCGTCGTGAAGCGGATCGTCCCGCAATCTCCCGCGGCGGAGGCTGGCATAAAAGTAGGGGACATCATCGAGTCCATCGACGGCCGTCCTGCCCAGGAGCTGACTCTAACGATGGTTCGAGATATGTTCCGCACGCCCAGCGCGCAGTGCACTCTTGAGCTCCTGCGCGGGAAGAGCCAGGTTAGGCTCACGATGCGGTCCCGATCTCTTCTCTAGAGGCGATAATAGACGCTCCTGGAACGATTGAGGCCGAGTGTAGGATTGTGAGTATGAAAGCTTTGTTGATCGGCATAGAGGCGGCGGTCACCCGCCGACCCCTGCCACACCACCGTGCGTACGGGTCCGTACACGGCGGTTCAAGTCGGTTACGCTAACACTCATCGATCGACGTCGGAACTCCAAGCGATTTGAAGTAGGCATTAGAAAGTCCTAGGGGGAGGGCTCTGACCCGGGCGAGGTACACCAGGGGCCGAGTCCACTACCAGCCGTGTTCTTGGCCAGTCGCGGTCGAACGCCCAGTTCTAACAGAGCCGCCCAGCGGCGACGTGGTTTTTTCCACTGTCGCCACAAAGCTGCTCGTAGTCGCAGCCGGACCCAGCAGGTCAGGTACTCCAGCACAACAGGCGTTTCGCAGAAGCCGAAATAGCCACGCCGACCGCGCAGATAAGGAGCTAGCTCGGCTATCGTTGTCTCCAGGCTGACGCCTTCGCCCGAAGTGTAACGTCCCGGATGCAGTGCTTAAACCGTTGCAGAGCTTGCGGCGCAATTGTGCGCTTGATCTCCGGACCGTCGGTAAAGTCGAACCCGAGAAACTTCCGCTTCTGCCCGCAATCGTTCACTCGCGACCAACGTTCGTCAGTCCTTCCAGCAGAACGATGTCGGAATCACCCTCGGCGACCGCGGCCAAAATAGAACGCCCGTCGGATGACCAAGACAAGCGGCGCGCTATGAGCGTCGGCCGTTCGCCGAAATCGGTAATCTGTCGCCATTGGGCAGTCGTGGTTGAGAGTACCCAGATGTTGGTGGTAAACCCGTCAGTCAGTGCTTGCGCGAGCCATTTCCCGTCGGGAGAAAGCGTGGGGTTGACGATCTGCCAAATCGGCACCCGCGAGGCTGGAATGCGCGCGAGCACTTGAAACGGCGCGTCCTCGGGAGTGGCAACTCGGATTTCGAACTCCGGTGTGCCGTCCACGAGCGGCCGCTCGAAAAGATAGTACAGGGTGGTGCCATGCAACCCAATTACGTTGCGCAGTGGCTCGGTCCTCACGGTGACGGCCTTCCCACCTTCAACGGGCACTTTCTTCAGCACGACATCGGTGGCTGCAGCTGCTCCCCGCGTCGCGTAATACACCCATCGGCCGTCCGGCGACCAAGCAGGGCCGAGACCAGGGTTCGCGACGTTGCGCAGGTTGCCTCCATCCGAATCCACCAGCCAGACCCCAAACGTCAACCCCTGGTTGCCGCGCGAGGAGACGAAAGCGAGGGCGCTGCCGACGGGCGACCACACCGGGACACCGACGGCCACCTTCGGATCGCGCTCGTAAGTGATCTG
>CAZDYZ010000669.1:0-3565 GCA_964509525.1 uncultured Acidobacteriaceae bacterium | reverse complement strand
CCATGGATCTGCGGACGATCAAGACGAACCCGGAAGACTTCGGTCTAATGACCTACGATCCCGCATTCATGAATACCGCTGCATGCAAGAGCAATATCACCTTCATTGACGGCGACAAGGGCATCCTCCGCTACCGTGGGTACGATATCGAGGCGCTTGCGGAACATTGCACGTATCTGCAAGTTGCTTACCTGCTGTTATTTGGTGAACTACCAACGCCCGAGCAGGACAAGGAGTGGACGTACCAAATCACACACCACACCATGCTGCACGAGAATACCAAGCACTTCATCGATGGATTCCGTTATGACGCCCATCCGATGGGGATCCTGGTGAGCACCTTGGCGGCGCTCTCGACGGTTTATCCGGAAGCTAAAGACATCCACGATCCCGAGAACCGTCAACGACAGATTGTTCGCCTGATCGCCAAGATGGCAACCTTGGCGGCATACTCCTACCGCCACCGTCGTGGGCATCCCTACGTTTACCCCGACAACGATCTTACCTATACCGAAAATTTCATGAATATGTTGTGGAGGATGACGGAACCCAAATATGTTGCCAGTCCCGTCATCGCACGCGCGCTGGATGTTTTGTTCATCCTGCACGCCGACCATGAGCAAAACTGCAGCTCGACAACCATGCGGGTGATTGGTAGTGCGCAAGCAGATCCCTACCTCTCGATGGCTGGTGCCGCAGCGGCGCTCTCCGGACCGCTCCATGGCGGCGCGAATGAAGAGGTTTTGCGCATGCTGGATGAGATCGGCTCCGTGAAGAACATCCCCGCGTACATCAAGCGGGTGAAGGAAGGCGAGATCAAGCTAATGGGTTTCGGGCATCGGGTTTATAAGAATTACGATCCGCGCGCCCGTATCATCAAAGCCGTCGCCGACGAGGTCTTCCAGGTCACGGGGCGCAACTCGAAGCTTGACATTGCATTGGAGCTCGAACGCATCGCACTCGCCGACGACTATTTCGTCAGCCGCAAGCTCTACCCCAACGTGGACTTCTACTCGGGGATCATCTACCAAGCGATGGGATTCCAGCCGGACATGTTTACCGTGTTGTTCGCTATTCCGCGTGCGGCCGGCTGGCTGGCGCAATGGAATGAAATGGTCCGGGATCCAGATCAGAAGATTGCCCGTCCGAGACAGATTTACACAGGCGTGGGTTATCGAAAGCTGCAAGTAACCCGGGATGAAAAGTCGGCGGTGAAAGTAGGCTGATATTCTCCTGGCGGAATTGAATCATGGGGCGGACGGATCCGCCCCATTTGTTATTGGCGAAATGGAAGGTGGAACGCGATGCTCTCCTCGAAGTCGCTCTCGCCTTCATCGGAACGGCCTCCCGCAGTGATCGCGCTCGTTGTAATCTGTGGATTGCTAAGCACGATCTCTTGCGGGTTCGTCGTTCTGTTGCTGATGCATCAGATTCCCCTTTCGGACGGCGCTTTCTTGTTAGGCAACGGCTTGGAGCAGCGTGGACCCATCGGGTTTCTGCTCTACGCGGTGCTTCTTACCATGCTGGGAGTGGGATTGTGGCGGAGATGGAAGGGCGCTCGTCGTGCGGCAATCGGTCTGGCCGCAGTCGGGGTCGCGCTGGCCGTTCCGGCAATCTCCAGTGCGGTTGTAGATGGACGTGTCTTCGCTACATTTCGTGAAGGGCTGCAGATCGTCATTCGCGTCATTGTGATTTACTTCCTCAGTCAGGAGGCAGTGAAGGAGTGGTTTGCGATGCAGTAACTTTGCGGGCTGCCGTTCCATGGCGGAAGAATCCGTCGTAACCGAGTTCAGGGTGCTACCGAGCCGATGTCGCGACCCAGAGCACAGTTCAGAACAACCTCGCTCAGGCGGTAGCTTGAACCGCGGAGGAAGATCAGAGAGCCGAGCGGCCAACAGCATCGAAATCGAAACTGCCAAATACCGCCGCGCAACGTCCTGCTTGAATTGAGTTGCTTTGTCACGTAACTTGATGCAGAGGCACTTCCAGGAGGCGCTTATGTTCAAAGGGTTCCGCGAGTTTGTTTTGCGCGGCAATGTGGTGGATCTTGCCGTGGGCGTCGTTATAGGTGCAGCGTTCGGGGCAGTAGTCTCTGCTTTTGTGAAGGACCTACTAACTCCCGTTATCGCCTCAATTGCCGGCAAACCTGACTTCTCTAACTTCTACTTCGAGGTAAACGCCGCGAAGTTTCTTTATGGTGATTTCATCAACGCCACCATCTCATTCCTGCTGATCGCTGCGGCTGTGTACTATTTTGTAGTTCTGCCGGTGAATTCGTTAATGAAACGTTTCGAGAAACAGGCTCTTCCAGACAAAAAGAAATGTCCGGAATGCCAGAGCGACATTCCCCTGGCAGCGAAACGCTGCGCCTTCTGCACCTCGGCTGTGGGGTAGAGTTCATCGCGGGGACTCGGCGAAGGAATGCTATTAAAGGGGAACTGATTTTCGCTAACATTCCGCCTCTCTGGCGCGCAGTTGCGCCTCTCCCGACGACCCCGTCTCAGCACGTAAATAACTAAACAATAGAGGCTTACGGCAATCCACAAGGGTCGAAAAGGGCCTCATTTTATGCTACAATCGAATTGAATTAGGAAGATCTTAAGCTATTGAAACTTAAAGCAGATAGGGGTTATTGGCAAGGGTAACCCTTACCGCCGCTCACCTTGCCGAAAAAGCGGCGCCAAGCCCAATTTGGGCCGCTGACGAAATGGAGCAGGATGCCCTCTAAAGAATCCCAGTCAGCCGCTGCAGCGGTCTCCGAAAACCCAAAGCCCATCGAAGTGCAAAACGAGAAGCTCCAGAGGAACGGTAAGAATGGCGCCGGCAGGGCCGAAGGCGAGTACACGGCAGACTCCATCAAGGTGTTGGGTGGTATGGAAGCAGTGCGCAAGCGTCCGGCTATGTATATCGGTTCGACCGGCGAAATGGGCTTGCATCACCTCGTCTATGAAGTTGTCGACAATGCGGTAGACGAAGCTCTGGCGGGATTCGCCGACCACATTGACGTCACCATCCATATCGATAACTCCATCACCGTGGTGGACAACGGCCGAGGCATTCCCACGGAAGAGATGGAAGTTGACAGTGAGCGTCTGCCTGCGGCGCAGGTCGTCATGACCATGCTGCACGCGGGAGGAAAGTTCGACAGCTCGACCTACAAGGTTTCCGGCGGCCTGCACGGGGTTGGTGTGTCGTGCGTGAACGCGCTCAGTCATCAACTTGATCTCGAGATCTGGCGCGAGGGGTTCGTTTGGGAGCAGAGCTACTCCAAAGGCGAGCCGACAAGCCGGCTCAAGAAGGCAGGCACCACGAAGAAGCGCGGCACCAAGGTCCACTTCCTACCCGACAGGGAAATCTTTACCGTAACGGAATATAACTACGACACGCTGGCGCAGCGCCTGCGCGAGATGGCATTTCTCAACAAGGGATTGCTTATCACGCTCACCGACGAACGCGCCAACGACCAAAAAACAGGCGAGCCCAAGCGGGCAGAGTTCAAGTATAACGGCGGTATCGCGGAGTTCATCAAGCACTTGAACCGCGGCAAGAGCGTGCTGCACGACAA
>CAZDYZ010000668.1:0-9763 GCA_964509525.1 uncultured Acidobacteriaceae bacterium | reverse complement strand
GCTTGCACGGGGACCGCCAGGATATTGGGCCGGCTGTCAGCCAGAAGGGTCACATCCGCATACATTCCCGGTTGCAAATGGTAGTCAGGATTGCGTACATCGATTTCGACCTGCATGGTACGGGTGGAGGGATCGAGGGCGTCAGTGAATCGCGTCACTTTGCCCGTAAAGTGTTCGCCGGTTGCCTGCACATCGACGTCGGCCGTATCGCCGATTTTGACCCTGGCCGCAATCGATTCGGGCGCCGGAATGCGCAGCCGCAAAACGTCGATCTCCGCGAGGGTGACGACGGGCAGGCCGGTGGTAACGGAGGTCCCGGCCTGCACCAGAGCGCCGGTATCTGAGTAACGCCAGGTCACCACGCCGTCGTATGGGGCGATGATTCTTGAGTAATCACTTAGGGCGGCATAGTGCTGCTGGTTGGCCTTCGCTACCTCTAATTGCTGCTTGGCGGCGGCTAGCGCCGATTTGGCCGCGTCCACCTGCGCCTGAGAAGCCCTGTCTTTGGCGGTAGCGTCGTCCAGTTCCTGCTGGGCGATCAAGCCTGGCCGGACCTTGTCGGTGTTGACCAGGCGCACAGCATCAGCATGCAGGGCAACGTTGTCGGCCTCGGCGCGCGATACATCGCTCTGCGCGCGCTGGATCTCCTCCTGGGCGCGGTGTACGGCGGCCTTCGCCTCATCCACTTGCGCCACCAGTTCCGGGATCTCCAGCACCGCCAGGACCTGTCCTTTGCGGACGCGGTCGCCAATGTCAACGTAGATGTCCCGGATATAACCTGCTACCTTGGCGTGCAACTCAACGTTCTGATAGGGAATGAACTGGCCGGCGATGGAGAGCGAATTGGCAATAGTCTCGCGCCTGACGGAAGCAACCGCCGCGTAAGGCACATGTTCGACGTCCTCTCTGGCGTTATTTGGTGCACCTGCGCGTGCTCTCCTCGCAACCACAATACCGACAGCCAAACATATGGCGGCGATTCCTAACACAAGAACCTTGTGCCGACGGCGAACTTGCATGAACTTCCTCGTTTCGACTGGGACGGCTCGCTACCTCAGCGTCCGCTCAGCCTGACCCTGCTTGGCCCGATGTAGACCCGCATCCAAAAAAACTTGCACAACCCAAAAATGGCCTTGAAATAACGTTAGGCTAGGATGGGCGGAGGGCGAAGGAAACGATGGAGATGACGAAGAGTAAGATCCGTTGGTGGGGGAGTAAGGAAAGCACTTTGGACAAGCCGTTCTCGCCGCAAGTAAAAGCTGCACAGGCACAGGACCGTCATCCAGGCCACAGCCCCAGAATTTGTGTCGACGGACGGTAGGTCCATCTTTTGTCCGTTGAGCCAGAGCTTGGACGCCGTGGAAGGCGTCACTTTGACGGGAGAAACGCTGGCATACACTGCGGTTTTCGCATGTAGTGCAAAAAAGAACACCAACGCACAAAGCGCAAACAACAGCGCGCGCCGTGGTCCCCGATTATGCGTCACATGGAAACTCACACGCACCGCCGCGGTCAAATCATAACATACGTAACAACCGTCAATACGTGAGCGTGCAAGTCCTTGGCAAGGTGAGAAAAGCTCGGGTGCCCAGGCAAGCGCGCCGGGTCACCCGAGGTGCTTACGGCAGGTAATAACGGAAGGAGCTGAAGATCATGTTGTCGACCGCATTCGGCGCACCGCCGATACCTCTCCAAGTGTTCCTGATTACGTACGAATACTGCGGACCGAACTGGAATCTGCCCTTCTCGCCATTGTAAGGCTTGTACCAGAAGCCAAAGGTAGCCTCCATGATGTCTCGCGTGTCGCCGTTGCAATTGGCGAGAGCACCGGGCGTGAAGCCGTTGGCACCACCAGGCAAGACTGGGAAATAGCAACCAGAGTTATTAAACAAGGGAGAGCCATACCCTTCGGGCTTGCCCTTGAATTCGTAGTACGCACGGCCAACGAATTCAGCTCCGAAGTAAGCATATGTATCCAATCGCCTGGTGTGAATCTCGAACGACCCCAGACCCTGATTGCTATGCAGCGTAGCCAATTGGCCGTTGGGCTTAACCGTCAGATCGGGAAGCGTTGTGGTACCGTAGCGGCCGACACCAGGTCCGCCCAAGTAGTGAACGCCCAGCTCAATTTTCTTACCGGCGAGCATCCAGCGAGCATTGGCACCGATGCCGCCGCCCCAGACTGAACTGTTAAACGCTCCAGCCGCGGTCGGGGGGGACAACGTAGCACCCGGATAGATGGTCTCGCGGAAGTCGCTGGCAATACCAAAAACCTCGTAGTGTCCAAAGCCAGGTTGAAAGGCGAACTTTAAGATGTAGTCAGGCGTCAGGTTCCAGGAATAATTTGCTGTCGTGTTGTAGAGACCGCCGCCAGTGCCCAAATTTCCCACCACGAAGTTGGAAGGATTGCCGTGAGCAGTTATCAATTCCTGCGCGTTCTCTATCGAGATGCCGAGCCAGGCTTTGTTACTGAAATTGTGTGTTAAGCGGACACCATATTGCCGTGCCCAGCTGAAGCCCACCTGGTACTGCGCATCGATCGTGGCAGGTGTTGCCTCGGTACGGTTGTCCAAGCCCACGCGAGTTTCAGTTACAAGGCTCCACATCTGGCCACCAGTGAAGGTCCAACCATCGTTAAACGCCGCCTGTCCCCACACCTGCCGCTGACGAAGAGTGTAGCTGTTGCTCTGATTGTTGTTAGAGGTTACCCCGGCGGACAGGAAGTCAGCCTCGTAATAACCAGTCCCTGTCACACTGGCCAGCTTGCCTTGGACCAGCAGAGAAGCACGTGACTGACGTCCGGAACCATAGAACTCGGAGTTTTGGGCAGCCGTCGCTCCCTTATACGGAAGAGTATTGAAAGGTGTGTTAATGTCGGCGGTGAGGGCATGAGAGCGCCACACCGTTTCTGCCGCGAGGAAGCCACCGGGAGTCAGCGTGACACCTTTGTAGTGAATGGCCAACGGGCTCTCCAAGGCGTCAACCCGCTTCTGGGTCTCTTGCAGTTCGTTCACCGTGCTACCCGATACGGTCTTCAGGTCGGCCACGTCGTGTTGTAGCGCCCCAATCTCCTGTGCACTCTGCGGAGCCTGTGCGTTGGCCGCGGCCGCTGCGGCCTGCTGCGCTTGTTGCGCTGCCGCCTGGGCCTGGCTTACCTGCTGCTGCAGTGCTTGGATCGCCTGATCGCGGTTTTGCACCTGCTGCTGCAGTTGCATGATCTGCTGCTGCTGAGCGGAGATTGCATCCTTCATGTCCTCAAGCTGCTTCGAAACCGGAGCTGTTGAGCTGCTCTTGTGGCCAGATTTCGGCTTCGGGCTTTGAGAATCTGTTTGCGCGAAAACGCACAATGTGGTGAGTACCACCAGCGCTACAGCCAGTCTTCGTTTCATTCTCTTTATCTCTCCTGAAACCAAAGTGGGCGGATAAGCATACCGAGTTCTCGAACGCCCGAGAACCGCTGCGAACTGAAGAATCTAGGAATGGACGTTCAACGGGCATCCTATGGAGGCAAAGTTACAGATTTGTGAATGCTCAATGAATGTTCCGCGAATCCGTCCGACGGCACCACGCACGTAACCCTCTTAAGAACCGCTTAAATGAGTGGCTAGTTATGAATTTGCATCAGCTTGCCAAACTGAATTCATCATCCTGTAATGTTCCTCGTCTATGCTGCGCCTGACTTCGACTGTCCGGAGGGGGACGTTAGTTCGAAAACATAGATCCCCAAGACGCTGGACTGTTGGCTTGTTCGTTGGCGGGCCTGCAAATCAAAACTGTTGGCGGAGGGAGAAATGCGAAGACTTCTGGTGAGATATTCGTGGGCGTGGTTTGCCAGCTTGTTGTTTCTAGCAGGAGTTGTTGTTCCAGTTTCAAAACTCGAGGCCCAGGCGGTTCAATCGTCAGAATTCACCCAGAACGTGAAGGAAGTCTACTTTCCCTTCAACGTGTACAGCAAGGTCATTGACCCGACGGTCCTGGATCGTGATGCCGATTGGCTCAAACAGCACTCGGACGCGCATTTTTGGATTGAGGGCTACGCCGATATTCGCGGCGACATCTTCTACAACCTTGTACTCTCCTACCGGCGCGCCCAGTTTGTGAAGACATCGCTCATGAATCGTGGAGTGAGCGATTCGCAGATAGGCTATGCCACAGGTTGGGGCAAACTGTATCCGGTTTGCGGGGTGCACGATGATTCTTGTTTTCAGAAGAACCGTCGAGTGGATATGGCGCTGCCCGAGTTACTACCCCCAATGTGAGCGCGGCACAACGTTCATTCTGAGTTCGACTCACGGTTTGGAACCAGCTCTGACGGAACATACTGATTCGGCCCCTAGTAGCCATTTTGTCTTGAATCGCGCTGCGTGGGAACTTCTCCGGGGCGACCGGCCCACTCTCGTTCATACCCTGAAAGTGGTACTGAAAGTTTCATGGAATCACGATGCTGCGGTAAGTTGCTCCCGAGCTAAGAGTTAAACGGCAATGTTGAGGGTTGCTGTCACCGCAAAGTTGTGACCTACGTCACAATCAAGAGTGAGAAATGTCCGTAGAGCATACCCCTCCCCTACCTTAAAGTTTTGCCCCGAGCCCAGTTACAGGTGGGAAACAACGCAAACCCGTCCCGGTGACACCAGGCATTCCCATCTGGCAAGCAAAATGGGCCTATCTTCGGAGGCAAAATGCGAGTACGTGTTTGGTCATCGGTACTGTCCTTGGTCGTCATCGCTTGTCTCTTGTTTCCAGCGGTGCTTTTCGCTGCGGATGCAAGTGCTGCGACCGCCGTGGATCCGAATAATGCGGCTGCCAGTGCCACGCCGACGAATAGCGGCGGCAGCGCAGGCCCCGGATCTGTCATTAATCCAAGCCTGCTTGACTTGCTGGTCAAGAAAGGCATCTTGACTACCACTGAAGCCAATAGTCTGCGCAATGTGTCCGGCTCGGCGGGAATGGAACAGTTGCTGCTTCTGCTGAAAGCCAAAGGCGTCGTCAACGAGACGGAAGCGGCTGAACTGAAAAATGCAACTGCTGAAGCGGAGACGATGCATTCGCTGGTCGACACAGAATCGGGCCCGCTCACGAGTGCCAGCCTCGTCGCTGGGCAAGCAGCTCAGGCCCAACCTGCGCAGCCAACCGGGCCAGTCGTTATTCCTGCCATCGCACCCGTGCGCGTGCTGCCACTTGATCCACCGGCCAAAGACAGCATGTTTCCTGCCCTGAAGTTGGGCAACGGCGCAAGGCTGCTGCCCTACGGCTTCATTAAGTCCACCATGGCGTACGACAGCTACGACCCGACGGGTGATGACTTCCCCCGGCCGGGATTCACGGCGGCTGATAGCGGCCCGAACAAGAACCCGGAATTCCATCTCAAGGCGCGTTCCACGCGTATGGGTAGCAGGTTCGAGTGGCCCGATATCTCCAAGAACATTACGGTCACTGGACAGATCGAGGCCGATTTCGAAGGTAACTTCAGTCGTGCGGACAACCGTAACGTCTCGTCAATTCGCAGCAATGCTCTCCAACTGCGTCTGGCCTATGGGCGAATCGACTGGACACTGAAGCCAAACACCGATCTTTTCTTCGAAGCCGGACAAGACTGGACCATCTTCGGCTCGAGCGCCCTCATGAATTTGTTCGAGACTACCTTCTATGGCGCCTACTGGGGCAACGTTTACGAGCGCTCCCCACAGATGCGTTTGGGCTTTGTACAGAAGATGGGCGGCTCTCGTGACTGGAAGCTCTCCCCAGAGTTTGCCATCATGATGCCGTCGGAGGGCAACCTCCCCGCCGACGCCGTTGTCTGCACGGAGGCCAATATAACTGAGGGAACATCCTGCACCGTCACCAACGGGCTGGCCAACCAGTTGGGATACGGCGAGCGTCAGGGTGCTGACTATGCCAGTCCAGAACTGGAATCCAGAGTGGTCTTGCAATTCCAGCTCGACAAGGCTCCCGGCGTGGTTCCGGCACAGATCCTCTGGAGCGGTTTCTACACCCATCGCCAGGCAACAGTGCTGGCCTCGGCGGTACCGCTTTGCCCAACTTGCCCCGGGGGCGTGGACACCTTCAAGATTGCTTTCCCTAGGGGTGTTGACGTCACCAGTCCCGGATACGGAAATCAGTTTGCGGTCTCCCTTCCTACCCGCTGGGCAACCGTGGTTGCCAGCGGCTACATAGGAGCTGACCTGCGCTTCTTCTTCGGTGGCGAAACCTTGTCCAACTATAACCAGGCTGGGGGCCTGACCAACATTACGGACGGCTTCTCGGTGGATCGCTCCTCTACCGTGGTCTTCGCGCTTAACGGCGCCGGCAACCCAGTCACTGCACCTCAGAGGCCAGTGCGCGGCTACGGTGGATTCATCCAGGTCGGCTTCCCGATTTCGCGTTGGTTCAACGCTGAGCCGAAAGGCCGGAATGCTGGCTGGCAAGCCTACTTCGAATACGGTATCGATGCGGCCTATGCTAATGACTTCCGGTACGCTAAGGACATCAGCAAAACCGAGGGAGGCGGTCCCATTAAGGATACGATCAAAGCCATCACGATCTTCTATAAGATGAATCCTTGGGTTCAGTTTGGCTTTGAAGAGAGCGCCTACCAAGGCTTGGCTCTTCCCAACTTGACCGGGGTTTGTACCACCAAAGTCGCCGGACTGCCGAGCTGCACCTCGACCGACTGGCGCACGGAGTTCGGCCCGGTGTTCACCTTCTAGTAGCAACCCGCATCTCGGATTTGCACTGCCGAGGGGTGGCCGCGCTAGCGAGCCACCCCTTTTTCTCTCCGGTGTCCTACAAATCTGATGAGGCTTTTTGAATCCTGGCTGCATCCCGTAAGAAGGTGGTAGAAGTATGAAATCGATGCAGATTCTCTGTGCCTGCTTCGTGTTTTCGGCTGCGGCAACCTCTGGACAGCAGATTCCCGCGGGGACCACGTTGCCAGTGATGCTGAGATCCACTCTCGATGCAAAAAAGGATGCGCCGGGCCGTAAGATCTCGGCCCGCGTCATGCAGGAGATTCGACTCCCTGATGGGACAAGTATTCCGGTTGGCTCTCACATTGTGGGCCATGTCTTAGAGGTGAACACCACTTCCCCTTCCCGGCTGGTTGTGAAGTTTGACAGACTGAACTCTCGCAGACAGTCGATTCCGTTGACTACGAGCCTGCGGGCGGTTGCCTCTATGTCTGATGTCTTCGAGGCCCAACTGCCTACAAACAACTTTGACGAATTCGGCACTACCCCGGCCGACTGGACCACGATCCAGGTAGGCGGTGACGCAGTGTATCGGGGTAGCGGGCAGGTGGTTTCCCGGGACGACCGGGTGGTGGGTAGTGCAACGGTTGGCGGCGACGTGACGGCGAAGCTGGCGGCAGTGCCCGAGCGGGGATGTCGCGGCGCAATCGATGGCAACGATCGCGAACAGGCGCTCTGGATCTTCTCCCCGAGCGCGTGCGGTGTCTACGGATTTCACGATCTAAGGGTTGCCCATGCTGGACGTAGCGATCCGTTGGGCGAAATCGCGCTGGAGTCACCTACTAATGTGCTAGTACGGGGCGGGAGTGGGTTGCTGCTCAGAGTTGACAGTTCCGGGGCTTCGCTCGCTGCCCCGCATTAGCTCCAGATGGCGAGTTATTCGGAAGTACTGATTTGTGTTGCACGTGCCCGGTCTCCGGAGTTCCTCGAAACAGGCCACGCGATGACGTCGGCTCCAAGTGGTAACTTCGAATGTTCATCGGTGGTGCTATTCCGAGACCCTGCGGTTTGGCGCCTGTAATTCAAAATGTATGTAGGATCGCTTGGGTATCGCGCGTCTCCTTCTCTCTAAGCTTGATCTAGCGACCATATCAAAAGGAACTAATTTCCTCCCAACCAACACCTGCAGGTTCTGTCCTTTTCAGTGCCGTGCGAGGAGGTGTTGTCGGCGACCCCATTAATGAGACAACTGGTTTTCTTGCGTTTCGATATGGCATATATTACAGTGCTATGTCGATTCATAACGACTAAAACCGTTACTCAACTCAAGCCCAGGATGACTAGCCCCACAAAGGTAGTCCAGCTGCACGAGCGTGGTCTCTCCACAGCAGTCCTGTTGTTCCTCTGTCTTGTCCCGCTCTACTCAGGGGGGCAAGTGTCAGCAAGTCTGTCGGGAAAGGTGACGGACCAAACCGGTGCTGCGGTCTCCGGAGCCACAGTGACGGCGACGGATCTGGACACGGGAGTCTCTCGCCAGGTAGTTACCAACCCGTCCGGCATGTACGAACTGCTTAGCCTTCCTATTGGTCAGTATGAACTGCGGGTGAGGAAGGAGGGCTTTGCGGAGGAAGTTCGCACGGGAATTCTTCTGGTCGTGGGTCAGGACGCTACCGCGAACTTGAGTTTGAAGGTTGGGCAGGTTACCGAGCAGGTCATCGTAAAGTCGGACGTCTCGATGGTAAGTGCGACCACGCAGGACATCTCCGGTCTGGTCGGAGAGAAGGAAGTGAAGGCCCTTCCCCTCAATGGCCGTAGCTACGATTTGCTGCTCACGCTGAATCCGGGCATCGTGAACTTTACCTGGGAAAAGACCGGCGGAATCGGCGTTTCCAACTCAACTACGGGCAACGACTTCTCAGCGTCGGGCAATCGTCCCCAGCAAAATCTGTTTCTGCTGAACGGTATCGAATTTACCGGCGCTGCGGAGAACAACATGCAACCGGGTGGCCCGAGCCAGAACCTGATCGGTGTTGAGGCCGTGCGCGAGTTTAATGTGCTGCGCGACTCCTATGGGGCCGAGTACGGCAAACGGCCGGGCGCCCAGGTAACGATCGTGACTCAGTCGGGAACCAATCAGTGGCACGGCTCGCTGTATGAGTATCTGCGCAACAGTGCTCTTGACGCTCCTAACTACTTTGCCATGGGCACGACGCCGCCTTTTCAGCGCAATCAGTTTGGGGCTGCGGTGGGAGGGCCCATTCAGAAGGACAAGACATTCCTCTTCGTCAATTACGAGGGGTTTCGCCAAAATCTGCATCAGACGTCGGTGGCCTTTGTGCCCGACCTGGCGTCACGAGCGGCGGCTGTGCCGAGTGTTAAGCCTCTGCTGAACCTCTGGCCAACGCCCACAGCCAGCGATCCCACCTTCAACGGAATCGCTGAGGTCTTCAGTAGTCCGTTGCAGACCATTCGCGAAGATTTTGGCACGGTTCGGTTGGACCACATCTTCTCAGCGAAAGACACTTCCTCAGCGGTTTACTTGCGTTCATCTCCTTGATTCCCACCTGATCTCATCTCGTGAAACCTTTTCCTGCCAGGTAGACCGGTGGAATTTCACCACCAGTCCCCTACAGATCCGTACGTGAGCCTCTCGACTCATACGGCTCGTGCCAGTCTTCCTCCAGAGACTTTTCAGTCTCAGGCCTACCTCGTGAACAAAAGTTCCTCCCAGTTTCCCGGTTGACTCACACTCACGAGGGACTGACTCATCCCCTTCGCTCCACTCTCATTACAAGAGTTTCATCACTACTACTGGATGATCCGCCCCCTTCACATGCATCGATACTTTCCCCCTTCATGGGCTACACTTATAGGGTTTTCTCTTACCATCACGTGAAGAGTTCCTACGTTCTGCAAAAGAGCCCGAATCAAGCTCGTGCCAACTGTACGCCGGGAGCCGCGCAGGCAGTAAATCAGGTATCCCCCACGCTAATCTTGGGAAGCATTAAAGTCCCCAATTTTGACTCCATCTAAAGTGGTGTTTCGACGCTTACATCGGTTAGCGCCAGGTAGACCAG
>CAZDYZ010000667.1:0-2924 GCA_964509525.1 uncultured Acidobacteriaceae bacterium | reverse complement strand
TAGGCGTTGACCGTGGGCGGTGTCATCCCCCATTCAGTGCGGTCCACGGGCTTACCGATTTTGTTCAACTCCCGTTTGAACTCGAATTCATTGGCACGCAGCCGGTTGCCGAGGGCGTCGCCTCGAACAATCTTGAGAGTTCTGTAATCGCGCCACTTGTCCGGATAGCCAATCTTGTTCGCAATGTGCGCTAGTTTGTCGAGAGCCTGTTTCTTCGTCTCTTCGGTCATCCAGGATAATTGGGTAATGTCGTTCCTCAATGCAGCTTCCAACTCATGCACCATTCTGAGGGTGGCCGCCTTGCTCTCCGGAGGAAACTGCTGGGCCACGTAGGCCTCACCCAAGGCTTCACCCAGGTCGCCGTTTGTGAAACTCACGCACCGCTTCCAGCGAGGGCGGATCTCTTTCGCCCCGGTCAGCGTCTTGCCATAGAAAGCAAAGTCTTCATCCACGTAGGCCTTGGGCAGCATCGGGGCCGCATGGTGCACTGTCTGCCAGCGCAGGTAGGTCTTGATATCTTCCAGGTTGCGGTTCGCTAGCAGCTGATTCATGCCTTTGACAAAATCGGGTACCGAAACATCCAGACTGTCGAAGCTGGGACTATCGATGGCAGCGAAATACTCCTTCCAATTGAATGCTGGGCTGAGCCCCTGGAGCTGCGCCGTCGTCAACTTGTGATAGACCTTGTTGGGATCTCGCCGCTCCACCCTGTCCATCGACGCCTTAGCCAGCTCCGTTTCGAGGTTAATGACAGTCTTTGCATCCCCCGCGGCTTTGCCTGGCGGCTCTCCAAGCAGTTCGAACATCCTGGTGACGTGCTGCACATACGCAGTACGCAACTCCACCGATTTCGCATCGCTCTTCAGATAATAATCACGATCGGGAAGTCCCAGCCCTCCTTGATCAGTGCCAGCAATCTCCATCATCGAGTCCTTCGCGTCAGGCTCCGAACCGAATGCAAACAACGCCGCCACTCCGCTGCTGTGCAGTTGGGCGATGAGTACAGGCAGCTGTGATTTGTCTTTGATCTCGGCAATGCTTTCCATCATGGGCTTCAGCACCGTCCCTCCCTTCGCCTCAATGCCTGCTTCGTCCATGCACGAGTAGTAGTAGTCGCCGATCTTCTGACCGTTGGAGCTGCGCTTGGGATCGTCGACAGAAACCTTTTCCAGAAGATCGCGCAAGATCAGCTGGTTGCGTTCATGCAGTTCGTCGAACCGTCCCCATTCCGCCTGGTCGGCGGGGATCGGATTGTTCTTCAGCCAGTTACCGCAGGCGTAGCCATAGAAGTCGGTACAGGGATCGATCGACTTATCCATTGCGTTGAGATCGAAGCTGGGAACGTTCTTCAACTCCCCGGAAGAGACTGAAGTGGGATTCCTGTTTTGCGCTGGTAGCAAATTTCCAAGTAGCAGTAGAACACAATTAATAAGAGTGGAACGAAGCATGCAATGACCTCGCTGCCTGCACAAGAGCATGACCTTACTGAACCGGCGTGCTACAAGTACGCATCACTGCGCAAGAAAGTTCGCCAAGCACCGGGACAACAAACACTGCTCCTCTAACCCTCATCAAAGGTCGGCGGGGCGGAATTCACGAAACAGCTGGCCGGCCGGGGGCGGCTACCAGCTTCCCGCAGTGGTCCGTGTATTGTATTTGCGGCATTGCGCACCAATACACGGGCGACTACGGATCGGTGATTCTTGCCTAGTGCGGGCGCCGTTCCGGCACCAGATCTGGTTAAGAAGTACGAGTCTAAACCAGCGCCCTTAACCAGGCTAGCGAAGTTGTCTAAGGTCAGCCTTCAGAGTACGCCCTGGGTGTTACGCTGGGAAACAGCAGCTTCGCATGTTACGCATATTCCAGTCTGGTTCAGCTTCTGAACGATTGATCCGTGCGCATCGTTTTGTTATCGACGTCCCGCAAGGTACCCAAGCTGTCATAGTGGGCAGCAGCCGCGCGGCCGCTGACGATTTTGTTCGCCGAATCGCAGCTAGATGCGGCGCCACTATAGGCCTACATCGATTCAGCTTTCTCCAATTCGCTGTCCGGATTGGAAGAGGAGAATTGGTGCGGAGGGGATTAGCGCCACTCACCGCGAGCGCTGCTTATGCGATTGCCGTGCGCTCCGTCTTTGAGACGCGGAAGAGAAATGAGCTCGAATATTTCACATCGGTGGCCGCGAAACCGGGTTTCGCGACGGCCTTGGCGAGCACGATTCGGGAACTACGAGCATCTCGGGTCGAGCCGACGGAGCTCATCGCGTTAGGTTCCCGCGGTGCTGACCTGAGCCTATTGATGGCGGAGTACCTAAGACAGTTGCAAGCTGTTCAGTTGGCGGACGCGGCGGCGGTATTTACCATCGCCGCAGAACAGGTCGAAGCTGGCCCTGCCGGGCTGTGCTCGTTACCAATCCTTCTCGCGGATGTGCCGATTGGTTCGAAAGCCGAAGAACGATTTGTCGCTGCCCTTGCATCCAAAGCGCCAGCCGTCTTCGCGACTGCCGTCGAAGGTGATCTGCGCACGATTGCTGTTCTTCGGAAGCTCGGCGGGGAATACTCTGTAGCTGCAAAGCGCAGACATACCTCGCTCGAGCGGCTCCAGCACTTCATTTTTGACAACACTCCTGAACCCTCCTACCTGGAAGATGGGATGGTGCAATTTTTCTCCGCGCCCGGTGAAGGCCGCGAATGCCTCGAAATTGCACGGCGTATTCATCAGGAGGCACGCGCGGGCACGCCCTTCGACGCAATTGCCATTGCCTTGCGGTCGCCTCAGACCTATGTGGCACTGCTGGAATTCGCGCTCGATCGAGCTGGCATTCCGTCGTACTTCGCGCGGGGAACCAGAAGGCCTGACGCATCAGGGCGCGCCCTTCTAGCTCTGCTTCTCTGTGCGGAAGAGAGGTTGAGCGCTAGGAGGTT
>CAZDYZ010000666.1:0-2995 GCA_964509525.1 uncultured Acidobacteriaceae bacterium | reverse complement strand
TTCTCGTTGCGGATGCGATGCCGAATTCTATCCAGCCCTCCATCCTGCGTCAAACGCGTGCGCACCTGCTCCATCGTCTGGTTTGATTGCTTCGACAGCATCTGCAGCTCGCGCTCAAATTCCTCATCGCTGACCTCAATCTTTTCTTCGTCAGCAACCTGGTCGAGGATTAGCGACGCCTTCACTTCTCGCAGTGCAGCCTCGCGCTGGCCGGCGCGCAGACGGTCGAAGTCCATACGCTTCATATCTTCCGTCTTCATGCCTTGTGCAGCAAGGGCGCGCAAACCCCTTTCCAGTCGCAGGTCAATTTGCTGGTCAAGCATCGCTTCAGGGACCGGGAAATCGTTGCGTTTCACCAGTTCTTCCAGGATCCGGTCCTTGCCGCGATGTTCGGCATCACGCTGTTTTTCCGCTTTGATGTTTTCCCGCAGGCGGTTGCGCAGTCCATCGAGTGTTGTCAAATCCTCGCCCAGTTCCCGAGCGAAATCGTCGTTCAGTTCAGGCACGCTCCTGGTCTTGATTCCCTTAACGTTCACTTCGTAAGTCATTGTCTTGCCGGCAAGGCGCTTGTCGGAGAAATCCTGGGCATATTTCACCTCGAAGCTGCGCTGCTCGCCCGGTTTGGCGCCGCGCAGATTGGCGGTGAATTCAGGAATTGTGTCCGGGCCGCCGATCTCTACCATCACTTCTTCCACTTGTACCGGCTTGGCGTCAGCCTCGCCATCCTTGGGCGTACCTTTGAAGCCGACGACGGCAAAGTCGTCGTTGTCCAGAGGACGCTCCTCCTCTACTGGACTATAAGTGGCGTGCTGTTGCCTCAGATTGTGGAGGGTGCGGTCGATCTCGTCCTCAGTCACCTCGGTTGACAATTTCTCGACGCGAATGTCGTCGTAGGCGGCAACCGTGAACCGCGGCATTATCTCGAAGCTTGCCTTGAACCTCAGGGGCTCGCCTTGCTTCAGATTCAGGTCGGTCACTCGCGGTTGCGACACTGGTTGCAGGTTCTGCTTCTGCGTCTCTTGGCGGAAGTAACGCGGAACCAAAACTTCAACGATGTCGCTTTTGATCTCATCCGCGTAGCGCTGGCGGACGATGGAAGCCGGCACCTTGCCCTTGCGAAAACCGGGAACGCGCCCTAGCTTCTGATAACGAAGCACGATGGCTTCGGTTTCCGATTCAACGACGTCGGCCGGGATTTCAACCGTTATCTCGCGCCTGCAGGGATTCAGTTGTTGGGAAGGGTGGATGTCGGTCGTAGTAGATTCAGTCGTCAAAATATTGCCTTCAGCAATCAACGTGGCCCCTTCTGCCGGAGCCGCAACCGACACCTGGGTCGCCTGCGCTCCAGGCACTCGGGGTGTGAGGGCCAGCGATGTTAACAGCAAACCGCAGTTTCAAGGGATTGCCGCCAGCCCCAGCTACCATCCTAAGTGTATGAGAGCAGTGCAACCCGGTCAAACTATGCCCGAAATTGAGACGCGCTCCATCGCGATGGCCAGGTTGCTTTTTTGATTGCTACGATAAAGCGTTTACAGCAAGATGATCGTGTGAGTGCGCTGAGGGTGCCGTTCTAGCAATCGCATTGGCAAAGGACTAGGTTAGAGCGCCGCTAGGTTCCGTACTCGTGGGTGTGTGTGGATACAGCAGGCTTAAGGCCTGATCTGCCATGGACTGCGGAGGCAGTGAAAAATTACTCGAAAACGGGTACGCCGATTGATTCCTTATGGCCCGTCTAGATCGAGACATACTGAACCGGCTCGGCTTTGCTCTGGTCGATCAAGGAACTCGAATCAGGCGGTCACTCAGCGCGGTGAGGCGTCTGGGTCTCTTGGGGCTGAATCTGAAGAACTCGACCGGCAGCGCTCGAGTCTGATGCGAGAAGAACGCCCCAGGATCTAGCCGGGCAAAAAGTTCTGGAGCCCACGTGTCCTCTGCTTCTGCTCTCGCGATGCTGAACAAGGAAGTGGTGAACTGTATCAGGTGCCCGCGACTGGTGGCTTATCGCGAGCAAATCGGCCGCGAGAAGCGCCGAGCCTACCTCGACTGGGACTACTGGGCGCGACCGGTGCCCGGCTTCGGTGATCGGCACGCCCACCTGCTGGTGCTTGGACTGGCGCCCGGCGCGCACGGTTCCAACCGCACCGGCAGGCCATTTACCGGCGATGCGTCGGGCAAGTTCATGTATCCCATCCTGCACAAAGTGGGATTCGCATCGCAACCCAACGCCGAGCACCGTGGGGACGGACTGAAGCTCATCGACTGCTACATCACGGCGGCCGTTCGCTGCGCCCCGCCCGGCAATAAGCCGCTGCTCTCGGAACTCGCCAATTGCGCACCTTTTCTCGATCGCGAACTTGCCATATTAAAAGACATAAAGGTGGTGGTGGCGCTGGGGAAGATCGCATTTGAGAGCTATCTGAATTATCTCAAGCGCAATCAGATCGTGCAGAGCAAGGCGGGATATCATTTTGGGCATGCCGCTCGTTACCGGCTGCCCAACGGGGTGGTGCTGCTGGCCTCGTTTCATCCTTCCAATCAGAACACAGCAACCGGCAAACTGACCGCCGCCATGTTCGAGACAGTTTTTCGTGAAGCGAAAAAACTCGCGACCACCGGCTCATGATCTCTGCTAAACCTTGTCTTGCCTCCGAAAGCAATTCCAGCCATAATTGGACGTGCACCCCTACGCGCTCCACCCTGACCGCGGAATTACGCAGGCGGGCAGGGCTCCCCGTAAAAGGGGAACTGTGGCGCATCCTTTTCTGGTGCACAAATTCCCTGAACAGAGGAAGCGATGTCGGCAAAGTACATCTTTGTGACCGGCGGCGTAGTGTCTTCGCTTGGCAAGGGATTGGCGGCCGCCTCCATTGGCTGCCTCATGGAAAGCCGTGGCCTGAAGGTTACGTTGCAAAAGTTCGACCCCTACCTAAACGTGGATCCGGGTACGATGTCGCCGTTCCAGCATGGAGAAGTCTTTGTCACCGACGACGGGGCC
>CAZDYZ010000665.1:0-3747 GCA_964509525.1 uncultured Acidobacteriaceae bacterium | reverse complement strand
GCGATATGGCAATCCCACCGTCGCTGCCGCTGAGCAGAAGATCGCCGCCTTGGAAGGCGCCGAAGCCGCAGTCGCCACCTCCAGCGGGATGGCGGCCGAAACCGTTGCGGCGCTGGTGGCTTGCCGGTCGGGTGATGAGATCGTGTCCATGCTTGACGTGTACGGCGGGACGGTGAAGTTGTTCGAACAGGTGCTCGCGCGATGTGGTATCAAGACCCGCTTCGTCCCATATCATGACATCCGCAACGCTTATCGCTATTTCACGCGCCGGACCCGCATGCTGTTCCTGGAGACGCCCACCAATCCGACATTGCGCTGTGTGAATCTCGCGGCGCTCGCCGAGGTCGGCCACAAGCACAACGCCTGCGTAGTCGTGGACAACACTTTTGCCACTCCGGTTTTGCAGAAGCCCCTGGAACTGGGCGCCGATATTGTTATGCATTCCGCGACCAAATATTTGGGCGGTCATAGCGACCTTACGGCGGGTGTCTTGGCGGGTTCAAAGAAGTGGATGGATGCCGCCCGCCAAACGATGATCCTCACCGGCGGTTGCCTTGATCCGGGCTGCGCCTATCTGCTCTTGCGTGGTCTGAAGACTCTGCACGTCCGCGTTGAGCGCGCCTGCCGCAACGCGGCGCGAATTGCCGAGGTCCTCCAGCACCATCCCCAGGTCTCGCATGTCTATTATCCTGGACTGCCGAACCACGAAGCATACGGGCTTGTGCGTCAACAGATGAAGAACTTCGGCATGATGGTGTCGTTCGACATTCGTGGTGGGGCCAGGGCGGCCCGGCACTTCATCGATAAGCTGAAGCTCTGGTATCTAGCCACCAGCCTCGGTGGCGTGGAGTCAACGGTATCCTACCCGGTATTGTCTTCGCACATCGGTCTGAGCGCGAAGCAGTTGAAATTGCTGGGAGTGTCGCCGTCCACGATCCGGCTCTCTGTCGGAGTCGAGGATGCCGGGGACCTGATCGCTGACCTGGAACAGGGCTTGAAGCGGGCTGGAGGCAAACCGATTAGCTCTTAGACCGTCAAATGGTTGAGCAGTCGAAAGTTATTAGCCGTTCTTCTGTTTCGTTGACCGTGAAATTCGCTGCGTAGTAACATCGCAGCGGGTTCCGCCGAGACGACAGTGCGACAGTTTCGGAGTTCCAGGGCTAGGGTGTGCAGCCGCAGCAGGAGCTGCGTTTTGCGATTCGATTTGTTGTGAATAGGGCTTCAGCTGCCGGAATGCAGCGTTCACTCCAGGCAGCAAAGCCTTTTTATGACCGGCAAGGTGCCTGTCCGACCCTGGCGCCACGCCAAGTGCGATACCACCTTGAATGAGAGGACTTTCTTGCGGTAGATGAGACTTCGTGTTCGCGCGACTTTCGCGGTAACTCTCGTAGCGTCCCTATTGACTGCGGGATGCCTGACCACCCAGCCGAAAGGGGCTGCTTTCCTTCCCGCTGGCATCACCGTTGCCACTATCTCTGACCCCGTTGTCCAGAAAGCTGATCCGCCGCCGAAAAGCCAGCAAGCTGCGAGTCTCCCGCCAGATCCAGCCGAGGCCTTGATCGCCCAGGCGGAAAAGGAGTACGCAGCTGGTCAGGCCAACTATCAGGCAGGCCATTTGGAAGCTGCCAAAAATAACTTCGACCAGGCCTTCAACACATTGCTTTCCAGCAACTTAGACATCCGCAATGACGAGCGGTTGGACCGCGAATTCGACAAGATCGTCGAGGCTGTGCATGAACTGGAGTTGGTCGCGCTGAAGCAGGGTGAGGGGTTCACCGAACAGCGCTCGGAGCCGGCGCCCATCGACGAAGCCAACGACATCACCTTCCCGGTCGACCCCAACATCGTGGCCAAGGCTGAAGCCGAGATCAAGACCACTAAGTCCGACTTGCCCTTGGTGCTCAATGACCAGGTAGCGATGTTCATAAACTACTTCTCCAGCCCGCGAGGACGTGCCACGCTGGAGCGTGCATGGGTGCGGTCGGGCCGCTACCGTGACATGATCTCGCACATTCTCCAGCAGGAGGGCGTTCCGCAAGACCTGATCTACCTGGCGCAAGCCGAATCGGGCTTTCAGCCGTTAGCTCTTTCCCGTGCAGGAGCACGCGGTATGTGGCAGTTCATGGCTGGCTCCGGAGCGCTGTACGGCCTGGTACGGAACTGGTGGGTTGACGAACGCCAGGATCCGGAGAAGGCCACGCTAGCTGCGGCACGGCACTTAAGAGACTTGTACAAACAGTTTGGCGATTGGTATCTGGCGATGGCTGCCTATAATTCTGGAGCCAGCACTGTCCAGCACGCAGTGGAGCGAACCGGCTATGCTGACTTCTGGGAGCTCTATCGCCGCGGTGTCTTGCCTCAGGAAACCCGGAATTACGTACCCATCATCCTAGCTGAAACCATCATGCTAAAAAATCCGGAGACCTACGGGCTAGGACACCTGGTACCTGATCCACCGCAACAGATGGACCAGGTCACCATCAACTATCCTGTGGATTTGGTGTTGGTGGCGGAGTGCGCTGACGTCTCGGTCGATTACCTGCAAGAACTGAACCCCGGCCTGTTGCGACTTACCACCCCCAAGGATCAGAGCTTCACGCTTAACCTGCCCCCCGGATCGCGCGAGCGATACGAGACGGCGATCGCGGCTATCCCCTTGGACATGCGAACGTCGTGGCGCTACCACCAGGTGGAATATGGTGATTCGCTGGCTTCCATTGCGCGCAAGTACCACACCTCGAGCTCCTCCATTGCCGAGGCCAACAGCTTGGTGGGAGACGAAATAAAGGTCGGTTCGAAGCTGATCATACCTATTGCTCCGAGCCGGCAGACTAATGAGAGTGTGAATTATTCACGTCGCGCTACGCACTATAAGGTACGTAGGGGTGATACTGTATACTCCATCGCTGACGATTTCGAGGTCCCCGTCGAGAAGCTGCGCAAATGGAACCATTTGCGTGGCACCACCATGGTTCCGGGTCATATCCTTCTCATCTATAGACCGGCCGGCCCAGGTAGCCCGGAGGTGGCGTCCTCTTCCCATCGCCAAGGTCTTGGACCGGAAGACACGAAACACAAAGCGTCCAGGACCAATAAGAGCGCCAAGTATCACACAGTGAAAAGAGGTGAGACGCTAACCAGCATCGCCGAGTCATATAACACCTCGGTAGCAGTATTGAAGCGTGACAATCCGAAGCTGGCTGCCAACCTGCGAGCGGGCGATATAGTAGTAATTTACAAATGAGCCCCTTGCTCGGGCCTTCGGCTTTATCACCAATTTGTGTCTGGCGCCCTTCCCTTAGCGCGACCGTTCTGTTACAACGTTATTTTTTGGGCGGGTGATCACGGCCGGGCTATTATGCCGCGTGCTATAATCGCGCGCCTGTTGCAGCGGTATTTGTTTTGGTATAAACCTGAATTCGGCCTTGCGAGCTGCCTCCGTTCACTTATACGGAGTCCGGCAACATCAGGAGGAGATGGATATGACGTTCGATGAAACGCTCTACGGTCGTCGGGACGACGAGATGGATGACTACGGAGACGGTTCCTATGGCGATTCCCTCGAAGACGAGGAATATGAAGAAGAGGAAGAGGAGGAAGAGGAGCCGGAATCCGCCGCTATCGTGGTGGAAGAAATAGAAGAAGGCGAACCGGAAATCATGACGGAAACGCGCGCGCCGGCAGCGCCTCCACTGCCCGCGAAACCTGCGGCGAAGCCAGCAGCCAGAAAGGCGGCCAAGAAAGCTC
>CAZDYZ010000664.1:0-6507 GCA_964509525.1 uncultured Acidobacteriaceae bacterium | reverse complement strand
ATTGTGGGATTTATCAAGTACATCAGGGAGGAATTGCTGATCGTGCTGGGGACCTCCTCCTCGGAGTCGGTTCTGCCGCGGATGATGGCCAAGCTGGAGAATCTTGGCTGCAGCAAGTCGGTGGTTGGCCTGGTAATCCCGACCGGCTACTCCTTCAACCTTATCGGTACCTCGATCTATCTGACCATGGCGGCAGTCTTCGTGGCCCAAGCCACCAACACGCGGCTTACCCTGATACAGACGCTGACTATTTTGGGCGTGCTGTTGCTGTCATCCAAGGGTGCTGCCGGCGTTACGGGCAGCGGGTTTATCACGCTGGCGGCCACTTTTGCCGCTGTGCCCACGATTCCGGTGGCTGGGCTCGCATTAATTCTCGGAGTCGATCGATTCATGTCCGAAGCGCGCGCCCTTACCAACCTGATTGGCAATGGCGTCGCCACCATGGTCGTTTCCAGATGGGAGCACGAACTCGATAAAACCAGGATGTCGCGGATTCTAAATAGAGAATCCGAAGCAGAAGCCGACGAACCTGAGGCAATTCTGGAAGGCATTTCGGCGGCTGGCGTACAGCCGATAGCCGAGCAGGGTTGAAGAGATAGCGCCGTCACAATAGCGAAAGCCCGGCCTGCCGTAGTCCGGGCGAGTCGCAGAGTGAAACGCAGCGGAGGAACCAGCGATGAAGAGAAGCATAGCATTCCTAATTCTGATCGGATTGTCCTCCTTCGTGGCTCTGTCACACGCTTCCGACAGGGACGATGCTAAAGCCCTGGTTCAGAAGGCGGCTGCGTATGTCAAGTATCAAGGAAAGGACAAAGCGCTTGCCGAGATCAGCACTCCCAAGGGGATGTTCGACAAGGGAGAACTTTATGTATTCGCGTACGATCTTCAGGGTGTGATGCTTGCCCACCCAAAGAATCCCGCACTAATTGGACAAAACTTGATTGCCGTACCGGATACTGAGGGCAAACTGTTCCGTAAGGAGATCGTGGACAAGGCGAAGTCACTGGGTTCGGGATGGGTCGATTACGTGTATCTAAATCCGGAAACGAATAGACAGGAGCACAAGTCGACATACTTCCTGAAGGTAGGGAACATTATCATCTGCTGTGGAGTGTACAACGACTACAGCCATGAGGGGGATTGAATGGTGTTACCCCGATCGCAACCTTAAAGGCTTACTTTGACTTGCTTGTGATTCCCCGGCGGATATGCGCTAGCTCAACCCGTGTACGCATCCGTACCCACGGGTGATGTCGCCGAGACAGCCGGCGACTGCTTACCTCTGCAAATTCGCCAGTTCGGCGATGATGTGCATCAGGATCTGCCTGCCGTCTTACGCCGTCTCAATCTTTGCCTCATCTTCTAAACCCAGTTCCTTGATCGCCATCTCGCGCATTTTGAACTTCTGCATCTTGCCGGTGAGGGTGAGGGGAAATTCTTCGACGAACTTGATGTACCGCGGAATTTTGAAGCGCGCGATTTTGCCCACACAGAAGTCGCGAACATCATCAGCGGTAAGACTCGCGCCTCGTTCCAGCTTGATCCACGCCGCTACCTGCTCGCCATACTTGCGATCAGGTATTCCGATGACCTGAACAGCGCTGATCCCGGGACAGCCATAGAGGAATTCTTCAATCTCGCGCGGCGAAATGTTTTCCCCACCGCGGATGATGACATCCTTGGCGCGGCCGGTGATCTTGAAGTAGCCATTCTCGTCCATAACTGACAGGTCGCCTGTATGCAGCCAGCGATCGGCGTCAATGACCGCCCGCGTTGCCGATGCATTGTTGTAGTACCCCTTCATGACATGATAGCCGCGGGTGCATAGCTCACCTTGTTCACCAACAGGCACGGTCTTCCCGTCAAGCGGGTTGACGATCTTCACTTCGGTATGCGGCAGCACCTTGCCGACTGTCGTCACCCGCAGCTCGAGGGGATCGTCGATGGTGGTCTGAGTGATCACCGGTGACGCTTCGGTCAGCCCATAGGCGATGGTCATTTCGCTGCAGTGCATCTGCTTGACCACGCGCCTCATGATCTCGATGGGGCACGGTGAGCCCGCCATGATGCCCGTACGCAGCGAACTGAGGTCAAACCTGGCAAAGTCCGGGTGCTCCAATTCGTCGATGAACATGGTCGGAACACCATGCAGGGCCGTGCAGTGCTCCGCCGAAACCGCTTCCAGGGCGGCCTCGGCATCGAAATACGGGGAAGGAACCACCATAGTGGCGCCCGTTACCACGCATGCCATGTTGGCCAGGACCGAGCCGAAACAGTGATAGAACGGCACGGGGATGCAGAGACGGTCGCGGTGGGTGAAGCGCATGGCATTAGCGATCAGCCGTGCGTTGTTCACAATATTGTGGTGGGAAAGTGTGGCTCCCTTGGGCAGGCCGGTTGTTCCAGAAGTGTACTGAATGTTAACAGGGTCATCGAAACCGAGACTGGCTTTGCGCTCCTGCAGCCGCTCGATGGGAACCCCGTCTCCCAGATGCAGCAATTCGCTCCAGGCAAGCATCCCGCGCGGCATATCTGCTGACGGCTGAGGGGCCGGATGGCCCAGGTTCGCCCCCAGGAAGATGAGGCGCTGCAGTTCCGGCAGCCGTGCGGCATGCAGTTCTCCGAACCCTGTCCCCTCGCTCTCAGGACACAGCTCGCGGACAACCTGCACGTAATCCGTCTCTCGGAAACCCTGGATCAACAGCAAGGTCTGGCTTTGCGATTGGTGCAGAGCGTATTCCAGCTCGACGGAACGGTTCGCAGGGTTGATGTTGACCTGGATCGCTCCCACTGCCGCAGTTGCGAACTGGGTCACCACCCACTGGGCGCAGTTGGTCGCCCAAAGGGCAATGCGGTCTCCTTTCTTGATGCCCAGGGCAAGAAGTCCGCGGGCTGCGCGTTCCACCTCGTCCCGCAATTCGGCGTAGCTATAACGCCTGGCTTGATGACAAACAATCAGTGCGTCATTGTCTGGATGCGCAGCGGCAGTGTCATCGAGGACTTCGCCGATGCACTTGCCGAGCAGTGGGACTGATGCAGCCCCGGAGGCGTAGCTCAGCTGTCGTGTGCTACTGCTTACCATGGGCATGTAGGAAATATACGCGATTTTACAGGTAGAAGGGCGAAGAAACATTCGGGACTACAACCTTAGCGGCATGCAGTCCCGAACGATCGGATGAATCATGCACAGTGAGCTACAGCGCTGCGCACACCGTCTTCACTTCGGTGTACAGCTCCAATACTTCGTGGCCCATCTCACGGCCCCAGCCGGACTGCTTGTATCCGCCGAAAGGCAACGCGGCGTCGAAGACGTTATAGCAGTTGATCCACACCGTGCCGGCCCGCAGCTTGTCGGCAACCCGATGCGCTTTGCTGAGGTCGCGCGTCCACACCGCTGCCGCCAGACCATACTCGCTCTGATTGGCTTCGGCAACCACTTTGTCAATGTCGTCGAACGGCATAGCGCAAACCACTGGTCCGAAAATCTCTTCACGAACAACCTTCATATTCGGATTGGTCTTGACCATCACCGTCGGCTCAACAAAATACCCTGCCCCCGGCCGCTTCCGTCCGCCGACCACCGCTTCAGCTCCTTCGCTCAGACCGCTTTCCAAATAGCTACAAACACGGTTGAGCTGTTCTTCAGAAACCAACGGGCCCATGGATGTATCAGGGTCGAATCCCGGTCCGAGCTTGATCTTCTTTGCCTGGTCGACGACGCCGCTGACCACGTCGTCGAACATTTTGTGTTCGACATAAAGGCGCGATCCCGCGCAGCAGCATTGACCATGGTTAAAGAAGATGGCACTTGCCGTGCCAGGAATCGTGGATTTCATTTCAGCGTCCGCAAAGACGATATTTGGCGATTTTCCACCCAACTCCAGCGACACTTTCTTCAGATTGCCTGCCGCGGCCTGCACGATGAGCCTGGCGACTTCGGTAGAACCGGTGAAGGCGATTTTGTCTACATCCGGATGCGCAGCCAAAGCAGCTCCCGCCGTCTCTCCATATCCGGGAACGACGTTAACCACACCGTCCGGAAATCCAGCTTCCGCGATCAGTTCGGCGAGCAGCAGGGCGCTCAAAGGCGTCTGCTCCGCCGGCTTCAGGACCACGGTGCAGCCAGTGGCCAGCGCCGGACCGAGTTTCCAGGCCGCCATCAGCAACGGGAAATTCCAGGGAATGATCTGACCAACCACGCCGATCGGCTCGCGGCGCGTGTAGGCAAAGAATTTCCGGGAGAAAGGAATCGTGTTGCCTTCTATCTTGGTCGCCCATCCTGCCATGTAGCGGAACAAGTCAACCGCTAGCGGCACGTCGGCAACCCGCGCCATGGAAAGTGCCTTGCCGTTATCAAGGCTTTCAAGTTGTGCAAATTCCTCGAGGCGTTGTTCGATAAGGTCGCTCAGCTTCCACATCAATCGGCCACGCTCGGAGCTCGTCATCTCAGGCCATGGACCGCTCTCGAAGGCCTTTCGTGCCGCTCTCACCGCTCGGTCAATATCTTCGCGATCGCCTTCGGCAACCTTAGCCAGTACCTCTCCGGTGGCAGGGTTGTAGGAGGGAAACGTTTTCCCGGAAGCCGCTTCCTCCCACTGGCCGTTAACGAACATCTTTCGAGGTTTGCCAATAAACTCTTGTACACGGCTGTGCATCTGCACAGTGCTTACTGCGGTAGCCATCATGGACCTCCTCCTGGCTGGGTACTGCTCTAGGCATCACCCCGCACTATCATATTCTTGGTTTGAGTAACGTCAGGATTTTATTTGTCAGAAACACGGCTGGCGGACCTCAGCAAGGGTCCGGCCCTATCCTCGCGCAGAAGTGTATCAGAGAGTGCGGCCGCGTGCGTGCCACCGGAAGTGGGTGCAGCGAAAAGGTGGGGGGCCTTCCCCAGTCTGATTTTGTCCTCTGGTAACATCGGTGCTGCATGGGGCCGCCGCAAACGATTGCTGATGTAATCTCCGCCCTGGACACCATCGTTCACCAGTCCTGGGAAAATTCCAGCCGGCTGGGTTATTTTGCGGCGCTCTATCGTCGGGTGACATGTGCCGTCCGCGACGGCATCGGCAATGGCCGGTTCCAGAATGGCCCCCTAATGGAAAAACTGGACGTTGCCTTTGCCTCGCGTTACCTTGACGCGCTCGCTGCTTTCCAAGCGGGGCGAGCACCCACCCGCAGTTGGGCGTCGGCGTTCCGTGGTTGCGATGATGCCGGCCTTCTCATCCTGCAGCAACTGCTCGCGGGCATGAACGCACACATCAACCTGGATCTTGGTATTGCCAGCGCACAGGTCAGCCCTGGCGATCAACTTCCAGAATTGAAGCCGGATTTCGACGAGATCAATGACGTGCTGGCAGGACTGGTTGGCACCGTGGCAGCAGAGATTGCGGAGGTCTCTCCCCTAATTGGCGACCTGGAGAAAATCGGCTTGCGGAGCGAAACTAGCCTGGTCAATTTCAACATCACCGCAGCACGCGATAAGGCCTGGTTCGTCGCCCAGCGCTTGGCCAGCGAGCCGCAGATTTTGCACAATGTCACGATTGATGGGCTTGATCTGGCAGTTTCGCTTGAAGGCCGTGCAATTCTTTATCCGCCCGTTGGCGGCACGGGTCTGAAAGTCATCCAGCAAGCGGAGGTCCAAGACGTCAGGCGGGTCATCGAGGTACTGTCGCAAAGCAGCGCATCGGCTGTCCAGGCGGCGGCCACCGGCTAATCAAGTCGAGGAGGGATCAATGGAAGGTAGGTTGCCTCAGGCCCGGGTGGCTTGAGCGCGAGCCTGCTCCACGCTGGAGGCGAAAGAAAACAGTTGGTCAACCTTGGTTACTTTCAACGAGGTGAGCAATCGCTCGTGGGCGCCCACAATAACCAGCTTGCGCCCCGAGCCCTCGCGCGAAACGTGCGCAGACACCAGGCAACCAATTCCGGCGGAATCGATGTAGGGCATGTCAGCCACATTAATAATCGTGAGATGGGAGGTGTCGGATCGGACCATGCTCTGCAACTGAAAGAAGTTTCCCAGTAGCAACGGTCCGTGAAGATGAATTTCCACAACTCCGCCTGCGGGATCCTCAACCTTCTCAATCTCCAGGGCCTTCTCCTGCATAATCAAATAATTTTATAACGCTCGGGGGCGGCGGAGTATTAATTTCCAGTTACCAAAGCCGCTGGCAGCCAAAGAAGCGAAGAAGGATTCCAGAACTTACTCAACCTCAACCTGAGTTAGCGAAAGACAGAAGCTATTGAGGCTGACGCTGGCCTGCATTGGGAGGAGTCGCCGTTTCAATTTTGGGGTGCGAAGCTGTGCCATGATACAGGCTACTCTGTCCCCCGCCGGTGTTCGTGTTGTCCACAGGATTATTCGCCGCCGTTGTGGTTGTGGCATGAGCTCGCGAATTCGTGGGCTGCACGGGCTGGTGCTTTGGCTGTACTGGCGGATGATAAACGTGGTGGTCGCGTCCATAGTAGCGCTGTGCAGAAAGCGACATTGCGAAAAGCACAACTGCT
>CAZDYZ010000663.1:0-2428 GCA_964509525.1 uncultured Acidobacteriaceae bacterium | reverse complement strand
CTGGTAGAAGGAGTGCTGTCCATTAGTACCCGGTTCGCCCCAGTAAATTGCGCCGGTATCATAGTTGACTGTCTTGCCGAGAAGGGTCACATGCTTACCATTGCTCTCCATCGTCAGCTGCTGCAAGTACGCAGGAAAGCGCTTCAAGTACTGTTCGTAGGGCAGGACTGCAACCGTCTGTGCTCCGAAAAAGTCGTTGTACCAGACAGCTAGCAACCCCAGAAGGACGGGGAGGTTGCGTTCGAACGGAGTGGTGCGGAAGTGCTCATCCATCTGGTGGAAGCCGTCGAGCAAGGCGCGAAAGTTGTCCGGCCCAATGGCAACCATGGTCGACAGTCCAATGGCCGAGTCCATGGAGTAGCGGCCGCCCACCCAGTCCCAGAACTCAAACATGTTGACGGCATCAATGCCAAACTTCTCTACTTCTGCAGTGTTTGTCGAGACCGCGACGAAGTGCTTCGCCACTGACTTCTCATCGCCGTCGAAGCCCTTTAGTGACCACTCGCGAGCGCTGTGCGCGTTCGTCATTGTTTCTAGCGTGGTAAAGGTCTTCGAAGAGATGATGAACAGCGTTTCGCTCGGGTCGAGATCACGTACAGCTTCAGCGAAGTCAGTCCCGTCTACGTTGGAGACAAAACGAAATGTTATGAAGCGATCGGAGTAATAGCGAAGGGCCTCGTAGGCCATGACGGGACCGAGATCAGAGCCACCGATTCCGATGTTGATGACATTGCGAATACGTTTGCCGGTGTGGCCTTTCCACTCGCCGCTTCGAACGCGGTTGCAGAAGTCAGCCATCTTGTCCAGGACGGCGTGGACAGAGGGAACCACATCCTTGCCGTCAACCACGATTTTCTCACCCAGAGGCGCACGCAAAGCCACATGCAGAACCGCGCGCCTCTCGGTAATGTTGATCTTCTCGCCGCGGAACATCGCGTCAATCCGTTCGCGCAGACCCGACTCGTTAGCGAGTTGAATGAGCAGGTTCAGCGTTTCGTCGGTGATTCGATTCTTTGAATAATCGATATACAGCCCCACGGCCTCGACATTGAAACGTTCGCCACGCTTTGGATCATCGGCAAACAACTGGCGGAGATGGAAACCGCGAATCTGTTTGTAATGCGCGCCTAGGGCCTTCCAGGCTGGGCGCCGATTGAGAGAGGTTGGCCTCTTGAGACTTATTGTTGAGGTTGCCATATTCATGCTCCTGGTTCTTCGACCTTGCTCTTCGACGCGGAAGGCTTCGCCCGGCGGGCACCCACCTTAGGCAGTGAGGACCGCCCGCTACTGAACGCTTTGTCCCACAGTCGAAACCCTCCGAGAAAAGCATTTGCGTTATTGCCCTCCCGGCAACCCGGAGGCAGTTCTTTCAGATACTTCACATTTCCGCCCCCGAGCACCACATCATCGGGCTCCATGGCTTTGACGAAACGCGCAACCACGTTTTCGACACACTGTCTCCACTTCTTTTTCCCAAGTCCCTGCAATCCACGAAGCCCTACATAGTCTTCGTATGTGCCCTTCTTGTAAGGAAGATGGGCTAGCTCCATCGGCTCGATGCACCCATCGATGATCATGGCCGACCCCAAGCCTGTGCCTAACCCCAGGAAGAGCATTTTCCCGCCGTTGTAACTGCCCAAGGCTTGCATGGCCGCGTCGTTGATGACCTGTACCGGGCATCCGAATACTTGCTCGAAATCAAAGCCAACCCATCCCGGCCCAAGATTGTACGGATCATTGATGGGACGTCCCCGCAGCACGGGACCGGGGTACCCAATCGAAACCACCTCATACTGCCAATCGGCCGCCAGCTGTTTCACACCGTCAACCATCTGCCTGGCGGTTAGCTTCGGGCCGGATACGAATTTTCTAGGTACATTCTGCCCTGTGGCGAGTATCTTGACGTGCGTCCCACCTACGTCTACGGCGAGAACCTTCATTTAGGCTAACCCTTCGTGAGAACGGCGCTCTTGGACTCTATTACCGCCATCAATTCGTGCCAGGAATCGTCGAACGACTTTGCGCCTTCCTCCTGAAGCCGCTCTCCTAAGGCGTCGAGGTCTATGCCCGCTTTCATGAACTGAGCCAATACCTGTTCACAATCGCCCCCGTCAGACGGCAAGACGGTACTCACTTCGCCGTGATCAGCAAGAGCCTTCAAGGTTCCCTCGGGCATGGTGTTCACCGTGTTCGGCGCGGCGAGAGCTTTAACGTAAAGCACATCCGACGCCTTGGGGTCCTTGGTGCCGGTGCTCGCCCACAACAAGCGTTGCGGGTTGAACCCGGCTTTGATAATCGCCTGCCAGCGAGGTGACGCGAGCAGTTCGCGGTAAGCTTTGTAAATACGTTTCGCAATGGCGATTCCAAGCTGGTCGCGCAGGGCATCAGGCACTTTGCCCATAACAGCAACGTCCCATCGGCTGATGAA
>CAZDYZ010000662.1:0-2819 GCA_964509525.1 uncultured Acidobacteriaceae bacterium | reverse complement strand
TTGGGATGATTGCTGTGCGACGGCAAACCACGCCGGCAGAATCACCAACAAGGAAGTGATGACGCAATGGAGCCGACCGTGCATCTCTGCAACTCGCCGAAATTAGAAGTAAATTGTACTCCCCTTGACTGCGTTGACAGGACCTCGTTGGTTTACACAAACAGGCGATCAGACTCAAAATCCTAGCCTAACGTTGCGTCCATTTCGGCCAAGGATCGTGCATACGCCCTCGTGCGCGCTAAAGATATTTTCACCCGTCGACGCATTTCATTTGGCGTTGACCGCATGCGATAAAGGAAGAATCGGTGGTCAAAAAGTGGACAGACCTGGCCGCGAGCGAACTACGACGCGGAAGTATTGACATTCGTCGTGTGGGTTACGAATTAGTTGTTCGCATATGGCGATGTGGCGCCAATGACTATTGTTAAAGTGTTAAAGTAATGCCAGTCGGTTTCCAATCGACAAGGGTGATGCGACACGCCTACTTGAAGGTGGCGCGCCATTTGTCGCCGTATCTAAAGCTCATCGTCATGGCTGTCGTCCTTGCGGCATTTGGCAATGCGGAGGAGAGCCCCGATCCAGGTAGGTTGCTGCAAGCGATTAGTCACCCTAATCCAAGTTTTTTCCGACGGACGTTTATCCAGAGATTGAAAACGACCATAGCCGATTCGTGGTGAAGTACGGCCATCTAGACGAGGGTAGCATGGTCCAGTGAGCTTCTCCGTCTAGCAGGATCTGCAAAGGACGAGTCAGGAGCGGACTGATGGAGCTGGGCGCACAGGCTACAAAATCAATCAGCTAATCCGGACCCTGGATCGACAGGACAAAGATAAGTTTGTGGCCATCATGGGAACTCGTGATTTCCCAACATCCCTCCATTGGGGAAAAAATCCCTCTTAGCATTGCCCAAGAATCATCGAAATGGGCGTTCGTTCCGCTTCTCGAAGTAATGGGTTGTGTATCACCATCGAGGCGTTTGAGGACCACGACAATTTGCGGATAGTATTCCTTATTTCTTTGCGGATCGTATCCCTCCTGCCACAAAAACAGCTTTTGGACGAATCCCCCGTTTTTGAGGCGAGGTAGGCGCCAGATACCGTCGACAGGTAGCGAAGCCCACAACGCATTCGTTCCATACCAGAACTCGCCATCGTATGGACTTGGCCGGTACTGCACGGGAGGTATGAAGGGAGGATCGGGTGCAGTTGTGACACGACAAGCGTCCACTCCTGCTAGACTCGGAACAAGCGCCGTTAGCATCGGCTCATGATAGTAAGTGAGTATACTTCCAGGCCTGGATTGCAAAGCAACCCATTACTATCTGGGTGTCTGAATCTGCAGTACCAGTCCGTCGCTCGCAGCTGCGGTCTCTACTTCGGTGAACTCCGCGCGATGAAAATCCCGCTCAGCGGCGGTTGTCACAAGG
Organism: uncultured Acidobacteriaceae bacterium; assembly: GCA_964509525.1. Classification (GTDB taxonomy): domain Bacteria; phylum Acidobacteriota; class Terriglobia; order Terriglobales; family Acidobacteriaceae; genus Bog-257. The sequence goes on along the minus strand of CAZDYZ010000662.1, from coordinate 1,393 downwards.
CTCAAGCGCGTGCCAGGAGGAAACTGCGTGAGTTTCTCCTTCAACGCAGCCATGCCGCGTCCGCTGTACCTGGCGAGGTTATAGTTTAATGTGCCGTCCGGCCACCAGTTTAGGTTCAATCCGTACTCGCCACACTCAATTTCCTGCAACATGCTATCCAGTTCCGCTTGCATTTGAGGGCTTGCCAATTGTTTCAACTCATGAACTGTGTCCTCGTTCGCAAACCACGCCTGACCCGCTGCAATCGATCGCACCAAAGCCTGCTCTAACCCAACTTCGGCTAGAGTGTCCGGGTTCGTCCCCGGTCGATAGCGTAGCTCGTCGGCTCTGTCGTTCCACTGCTCGTGGAATTTCTGCAGTCGCGCCCACAGCGCAGCTTCCGCTTTTGCCGAACCGTACTTCCCAAGAGCTTCGGCAGCGTCCCTGGCTACCTCAGGTGACGGATCATCGAGCGCGACAATGGCGATCCGCTCCAGCTTGGGCTGGCGGATGTCTTCATTCAACCCGCTCAATTGGAGCTTGTAACAGCCCGTCACCTCGCGTTGCCCTAAAGCGTCGCTGACCTGAGTCACTCCGTACTCTCGGCTGACGCGCAAGAAGTAGCGCAACATCGCGGTTTGTGGAAGGCACGCCCACTGGCCGCGATGGGCTTGATAAACCGCCTTGATCTCAGGCAGGGCTCGCTGGCTTGCGTATCTTTCCAGCAATTGGAAATCGACATCCCTGCCGTTGCCCGCCTTCAAATTTGCGATCATCGGCTGGTCAATCTGCGGTAATTCGCGCTCAGGTAACAGGCCAAGCACATTGATGCCGATGTCGCCCTTGGGATTGGCGATCTCGCGCAGGATCAACTCGCGTCCATCGCCCGGCGCAATCTGGTAGATGCGGTGCAAGGCCGAAGCCCGGTCGGGCTTGTCAATCTGATGAGCGGGATTGGGCTGACCGTTTACGATGCGTTGCAGAAGGGGAAGCCACTCCGGCCCGCCGACCTGCTCCCACCGATACTGAATGAGTTCATTCCGCCAATTGACCGGCAAGGAGTCCCAGGAGGCAAGCAACACGAGACGCAACTGAGCCTTGGCCGCTGCATTGAACGGAACGTCCGATTGCAGCAACTCGCTTACGCTAACAGCCAGCGCCTTTCCAGTCTTACTCTGCAGCGCGGCAGCAACATCCGACATGTGATCGGCTAATTGTTTGTTGAATACGGCAAAGTATGCATCGCGCGCTTTCACCCAAGCTTCCTTGTTTTTCTCGTCATACTCCGGAAGCTTATGTGTCGGATCCGATTGCACCTCTAGCATCGCAAGCGTCTGCACGAACTCCTGTGTGACTGGATGCTGAGGATCCTTCAGCGCGGCGTTCATCGCCTGAATCGCCGTTGCCCGGTAGG
>CAZDYZ010000661.1:0-2163 GCA_964509525.1 uncultured Acidobacteriaceae bacterium | reverse complement strand
GTTTGGTTCCAGGGCTGAGGATCATGAGGCAGGCGTCTCCGGCAGATTCAGATGTCTTATTAGAGGAAACCATCGAGGACTGGAATACAATATCTTTCCAAGTGGAGAACGCAGCATCAAGAGAATGAAGGGATGGCGTTGTTCGATGGCCTTCATAATCCAATCGGCCGCCTTGTCCACTTCTCCGCATAAAAGATAGGAAAGGGCATAAGCAACCGGTGCATTATATGCCCGCTCCTCTGCAAATCTCTGGAGCAGTCCTTCTGCCCTGCTTACATCCCCTGTGCGAAACGCCAGTCCTGCCAGCACTCCAATTGAGGGGGCATACCACGGCGCCAGCAGATACAATTTTTCAGCCAAGGAAAATGCCTTCGCATATATCCCACGCACAGCATGGCTAACGATAAGATAAAAGAAAGCGGGTGCAAAATTTTCGCTCAGCTCCAGGATTTTGTAAAGTTCTAGGTCGGCATCCTCCTCCCTGCCCGTCGCGAGAAGACAGGCAGCAAGTGGAAGCCGAAAGAATACGCTGAGCGGATCTTGTCGGAGTGCCCGCTCCTGCTCCTCCAATGCCTCCTGCACCTTGCCGATCAAAAACAAGTAGAAGTAGCCATACCAACTTCGGACCTGGGGCGGAATCGGCTCACGAGCCATTGCCACGGCGAAGAATCGTTTGGCATTATTCCAGTCATAATCGTAGATACCGGAGATGACACCAAGCATGGCATGGGCCTCAGGAAGCAAAGGATCAAGATCCAACGCATTTCGAGCTTCCTTGCGCGCCGCTGCCATCATTTCTTGTATCGACGACAAGCCCCAGCCTGCCTCCATGAAAAAATAATCGCCCAGCTGGATGTGAGCTTTTGCAAATCTCGGGTCAAGAGCGATTGCCTGGTCCGCATACTGCTTGCTTCGTATCAGTGATTCCGGTGTAGCCTTAGACTGATAATGCCTGGCCTTCAAATAAGCCTCATATGCAGGCAGACTGGGCGTATAAACTCGATGCTCCATATGTTCGGCAGAGAGTCTCACCCTTAAAGCCGCCGCGATTGCACCAGCGATATCATCCTGGATGGCGAATACATCAGCCATTTCACGGTCGTAGCGCTCCGACCAGATATGGATTCCATTCGTGGCGTTGATCAACTGAGCTGTGACGCGAATCCGGTTGCCTGCCTTGCGTACGCTCCCTTCAAGTATATTGGTTACGCCCAACGCTTCAGCAATTTTGCGAATGTCTTCCTGTTTCCCTTTGAACGCGAATGCCGATGTACGGGCGATCACCAAAAGACCAGGGATTTGCGTCAGAGCATTAATGATCTCTTCAGCCAACCCATCGCTGAACCATTCGTTGTCTCTGCCCGCGCTCATGTCGGCGAATGGAAGCACTGCAATCGACGGCTGCGGTTCAGTGGGACTCTTGGCCTCCATTTCTCGGAAAACCAACTCCAGCGCAGCCCTGACCTCCGAAATGGTTTGATAGCGCCTGGAGGGCTGCTTCGCCAAGCATCGGTGCACAATCTTCTCCAACGAGGGTGACGCTTGCAGCGGAGGTGGCTCCCTCTTCACTATTGCGTCCATCATTGCATAGTTACTATCTCCGGAAAATGCCCTCCTCCCGCTCAGCATCTCGTACAGCACCAGACCGAACGAGAATACGTCTGACCGCGCATCCGCTGGCTGGCCTTGCGCTTGCTCGGGAGACATGTAAGCGACGGTACCAAGGACGGCTCCCGCCTGCGTTGCAGGGAAATCCGCTGTTGCAGCCGCGGAGCTTGACATGTCTTGCTCGTAAAGCTTTGCCAACCCGAAGTCGAGCAACTTCACCGAACCTTCGTCCGTGACCATGATGTTTCCGGGCTTCAGATCCCGGTGAATGACGCCTTTCTTGTGTGCCGCTTCCAGCGCAGTTGCAATTTGAATGGCCAAGCGCACGGCTTCCTTTTCAGGAACCGGACTTGAGAGCGGTTTGCCCTCGACGTACTCCAGGACGAGGTAATCTGGTCCAATATCGAAGAGCTGGCAAATATGATTATGGTTGAGGGCCGCGATAGTTCTTGCTTCCTGCTTGAACCGTTCGCTGTGTTGCTCCTTGACCTTCTTGATGGCTACGATACGTCCCAAGCGTGTGTCACGCGCTTTCCACACTTCGCCCATGCCGCC
>CAZDYZ010000660.1:0-2849 GCA_964509525.1 uncultured Acidobacteriaceae bacterium | reverse complement strand
GTCAGCACCGCAACAAGCACGGCGCTTCTGGTCCAGACGCTCGGTCGCCGATTGAGCATGGGCGTTGGTTGGGCTCCCGTTACCGGAACTCTGCTCAGTATAACCGCATGGGAAGGTTTTGGCTTAAACCAGCTTCGCTCCACGTTGATCCCGTCGTTTTCGCGTCTTGAAAAGCCAGGGGCATGATTCGTACCGTAAAGGGAGTTGCATGCTGCCGAATTCCGCCCCGCTACGGGAAGTGATTCTCGCCGGTAGACAGAGGGCCCACAACTGGCTAAGCTGGCATTGTTCGCAGCCCGTTGGGTCCGGCTGCAGGGGGGCCTCTCCCACACGAGGGAGACGGCCGCATGGGTATTTCCAGCGTGTGGAGAAGCGACGGTCACGGCAGACTCGCAGCGGGTGCACTACAATAGACGCATCCTACCGGAAAGAGAAGCTATGCTGTTCAAGCAAGTTCGCCCAAGTGCAATTGTAGTGTGCCTGATTGTGTATGCCAGCGCGTTGATCTGTGCGCAATCCGGAAATCCTGCCGCGACAGCCCAGGACCAGCAGTCGCAGCAGCCAGCCAATGAAGAGCCATTACAGACATTTAAGGCCGAGGTGAACGTCGTCAACCTGTTCTTCAACGTGAAGGACAAGCATGGAATGCTGATTCCTAACCTCACCAAGGATGACTTCCAGGTATTCGAGGACGGCAAGCCGCAGACCATCAAGTATTTTTCAGCGGAGTCCGACCAGCCGCTGACCCTCGGAATCATGATTGATACCAGCGCAAGTCAGACCCGCGTCTTGACCATCGAACAAGAGTCCTGCGCCGAATTTCTGCACAGTGTATTGCGCCAAAAAGATCTCGCCTTCGTCATCAATTTTGATGTGGACGTCAACCTCGATCAAGATTTCACCAACAACGTCCGTCAGTTGACCCGCGCATTGGACAAGATGCAAATCAACGCCGGTATGGGGGGCGGACCGCCAGGGCTTGGTGGCGGGCCCATTCCGACAACTCCGCGAGGCACGCTGCTCTACGACGCAATCTATCTCGGCGCAGATGAAAAGCTGAAAAATGAGGTCGGGCGTAAGGCCATGATTATCTTCACCGACGGCGAAGATCAGGGTAGCCGCTTGAAGATCCACGACGCCATCGAAGCCGCGCAGAAAGCCGACACGATTTGCTACGTCATCCTCATTGCAGACCGCGGATTCTACGGCGCATTTGGCTACAGCGGCGACTATGAAATGAAGAAGCTGGCGGAAGCAACCGGTGGACGCGTGATAGAAGTCGGTAATAAGCAGGACAAATTGCGGCAAGCGTTCGACCAGATCCAGAACGAGCTACGCAGCCAATACAACATCGGCTATACCCCGACAAATGCCAAGCTCGACGGTAGCTATCGCAAGATCCAGATCCACACCAAGAACGGCGATTACAAAGTGCAGGCCCGCCAAGGCTACTATGCGATGGTTAGGGGTAACAGTGCGGAATAGGTTCTCCGCTTCAGCTCAGTTCCTGGCCGTCATCCCTAACCTGTCGGAGAACCGAACTCGATCTGCACTGCTGGTATAGGGGATCTCCCGAAACAGGCACGCAGGGGTACGCCGGGAAACTTACAACGAGTTCCAACATCTGTGCCTTGAGCACAAATTGGCGGCTACACATCAGGCAGAAGATTTATGAGGCTCTGATGTCCCGTCCCGGGCACTATTCGCCAGAAGAGATTTACGAGCGGGTAAAACAAGCCCTGACCTCGATCTGGCTAGCGACGGTTTACAAGAACCTCAAGACTTTTGTGCAAGTTGGTATGTTGCACGAGCTAGCCCTGATCACGCTTCGTGGGGCATCGGGCGAACGTGATCCCCATCATCTCGTTTGCAAGCGCTGCCAGTCGATTAGCGACCTGCCCGTCGATTCGCTTGCTCCCGCGAGGTTTGCAGGGTATCTGTGGAGCATGCGGTGGCGACTGAATCCAAGCAGTCTTAACTGTCACGGAGCCGGACACGGATCAGTCAGATAGTAGAGCAATTTTTCTGGCTCCAGGCGGATAGCTCTTCTGCGGTGCCGGGGTGCGAGAGTCACAGCGGTGCTGCAGCTACTCTGCGACTCGCATGAGTGAACGAACCCCGAGGCCGGCGTCGCCAGGGCCGTCGCTTGATGTCGTTTTAGCAAAAACCCTTAATCAGCATGGGGTTGCAACAGCGTTAGCATCACAAATCACACCCCTTTGTGACGCATGCACTTGTTCGGTGTGCGGCATGAATGTTCCGCTGGACTGTATCTGGAGTAAAGCTCGAATGCCGAACCTCCGTCATAAGTCACGAAAGCCGCTATCTGTCGGCGTTTTCTACCAATTGTCGTATCACCGTGACGGGTGACGGGGAACACGTAACCAGGTGCCCGGCGCACCAGCTACGGCGGCTTGACAGATTTCATCCCGGAGGCATGGTGTACACCTCCTTCGGCCGCAGAACGCGGGGATACGATGTGAAGTACAGGGGGTCGTCGTGCTTACACCATATGGTCTGGACATCATAGAAAGCTGCCTGGCGTGCAAGATGCGGGCAGAGCATATCTTTTGCGATCTTCCACCAGCCGCACTGCAAACGTTCGAAACCATCAAATACGCCACTGCCTATCCGAAAGGCGCCGTGCTGTTTGTCGAGGGGCAGACGCCGCGGGGGATCTTTGTGCTGTGCAAAGGCCGCGTGAAACTTTCCATCTGCTCCACTGACGGCAAGACCTTGATCCTGAAAATAGCCGAACCGGCAGAGGTGCTGGGCCTGAGCGCCACCGTGAGCGGCAAGCCGTACGAGTTGACGGCCGAGACCGTGGACCCATGTCAGGTGAACTTCGT
>CAZDYZ010000659.1:0-3398 GCA_964509525.1 uncultured Acidobacteriaceae bacterium | reverse complement strand
ATAGGCTCGGACCAAAATGGTAAGTGGTCAGGCGCGGAGACTATTCCATCCTCCGCCACGGATGATGCGCCACCGGCCGAAAGGCACAACCTAACCCCTGCTTGCCTATGAAGATGAACGAAGTAAACCCGCCATCCTCCTGCCCTCATACACCACTGAGGCCGGGACAGCGACTCGCAAGAGAAGCCTACGGGATGGCGGGTATGGGATGAGGGAGCAAGCAAATGCCGTCCGGTAATAGGACGGATAGAAGGTGCGTGGGTCCCACCCACAACATTCCTTCCACGCCAAAGGCGAACGGGCTGTCGGACAGTTCGTTTGTCCAAGCAGGCAGACTTCCCTCAAGTGTTCGGTCACGAGAGAACCTTGGCCAACCGACCCAAGGGAGCGACGCAGATATGACGGCAGTGGCAACACCTGCTGGTGCGGTTCCCAACACGACCATCCACTGGCACTCCATCGACTGGAAGCGAGTGCATGGTACGGTTCGTCGGCTCCAGGTGCGTATCGTGAAGGCCGTGCGGGAGGGTAAATGGCATAAGGTCAAAGCTCTGGTTTATTTACTCACCCACTCGTTTGCTGGCCGTGCCCTGGCCATCTTGCGAGTCGTCAACAACACAGGTGCCAAAACCCCCGGCGTGGACAACGTCTGCTGGCGCTCCGCAGAAGACTGCGCCGCCGCCTTCACGTTGTTACGTCGTCGCGGTTATCGACCACAACCACTACGACGCGTGTACATTCCCAAAAGCAACGGTCAGAAGCGTCCCCTCGGCATCCCGACGATGACCGACCGGGCCATGCAAGCGGTATACCTGCTGGGCCTTGATCCCATCGCCGAGACACTGGCTGACGGCCATTCCTACGGCTTTCGGCTGGAACGCTGCTGTGCGGATGCCATCGCGCAATGTCATCTCCTGCTGGCTAACCCACGGGGTCCAAGATGGATCTTGGAGGGGGACATCAAATCTTGCTTGGACAGCGCATGTTGATACCTCCTCTAAAAACGCAACTTCTGGAGCTTAGCCGCTAGAAGCTGCTGGAACAAGGTGATGGTCCTGGGCTTATCGGGGAAGAGGAACAGGTTGGTTTGCGGATCGCGTGCTACCCGGATGGTGCCATTGTGAATGCGGTCGTAAAGCCAGTGCGGCGAGACTTTGAGCGTTCGTGACAACTGGGGTACGGTCAGGGAGCCCGGGATGTTTCGGGGATGTGCTTGGCTCCGCTTCACGAGCAAACGATGGCGCAGCCGGATGGTCCGGACCGTGCTGGGCAGCACGGTGGTGTGCTTGGGAGAGCGATGGCCTTCGCGACTTAACAGAGTAGCAATCTCTGTATCAGTCTTTCCCTGCTTGGCGAGGGCAAGGATCTGCTTCTCCATCTGCGGTGCGCTGGCCAACCGCGCGAACGCTCCCACCGTCACCGGCAGGGCTGCCGTTGTCGTGTCGCCGCCTTTCCAAACAATGCGGATCTGGACCGTGTCAGGAACCGTGCGCTGTACAACGACCTTGTCGATCAGACAACGCAACAAGGCCTTGCGTTGGGCCTGGGAAAAGAAGTCCGCGCGGGCCCATAATTCTGGGAGTCGACGCCCGGCTCGTTCCAGAGCTTCCCGTAACTGAGGCCCCAGAGCCGCTACGGTGGGCGGCTGGGTGCGCTCACGCTGCCAGGCATCCTCGGCTGCTTGTAAATCCCGCAAGGTCTGTTCCCAGCGCCGTTCCAGTTCCGCCGTGACCAGGCGATTATCTGGATCGGCGCGGTGAAATTGTCGTTCGGCCAACTGCGCTTCGTAGCGCAGGCGCTGGAGCTGCTGCTGGTGTGCTTTGTGCAGTTGCTGGTGCTCCTGCTCGGTTTTCTGCAAGGCCAGCGCGTACAGATCCAATTCGGTTGCCGAGAAAGCGGCGAAGAACTGCTCCACGACCCAGTCGTCAATGGCGTCGGCTCGCAGGCGTTGGCAAACCGGGACTTGATATTGGCCACGCAGGTAGGTGCATAAGTATTGCGTGCCGCCTTTATATTGCACGACCAGTTTGTGTCCACATTGTCCACAATAGACGATGCCGTGCAGCAGAGCCTTTCCAGATCGGGGGACGCCCCGACTGCGATTGCGGTCATACGCGCTGTAATTGTCCTGCAACATGGCCTGGATTTTCTCAAATCGCTCCCAGGAAACATACGCCGGATATTTATCGCGGAGGCATATCTTCCATTGTGCCAGCGGCAAGCGTTTCTGCAATTGCTTGCCATTCTTCCAATACGTCAGGGTACGGCCTCGGACATAGGCGCCGGCATAAGCGGGATTCTGCAAGATGGCTGCGACGGATGCGGTCGTGGGACTGCGCCAGACGGTTTCTGCCCCGCGCTGCTTCCGCGGAATGCGAAGCCCGTGTTGGCGCAGGAAACGAACCACTTTGGTGAGCGAGCGCTGCTCCTGAAAGCTGGCAAAGACCAAACCGATACGGCTCTGGACTTCTTGATGGGGATCTTTGCGCACGACGTCTGCTTCGTCGCGGATCAAGCCGGCCGGCAGGTTCTGCGCTAACTCGCCGCGCTGGGCTTTCTGCACCAAGGCTGCATGTAAGCGGTTGCGGAGGGTATGCAACTCCAGCTCGGAAATCTGGCCTTTGAGGCCGAGTAACAACCGGCCGTTGACTGTGCCCGGATCATAGACACCATCGCAGTCCGCAATCAGGCAGCGGCGAAAGCCACACACGTCGAGCAACGGGTACCAGTCGGTACAGTTGCGGGCCAAGCGCGTCACTTCGTAGGAGAGAATGATGCCGACCTGATCGGTGCTCACACGGGTCACCAGGTCTTGAAACCCCGAGCGTCCTTCCGTGGAGCGGGCCGACTGCCCGAGATCGGCCTCAATGACCACGATGTTGTGTGCTGACCAGCCGAGTTGCTCGGCCCGCTGCTTGAGCGCGCGCTGCAGGCGCAGACTTTCCTGATGCGTGAGTACCTGCTGGGGACTGGATTGGCGGATATAGATCACCGCCAGGCGGGACAGATGATGCGCTTGCACGAGTTCGGATGTGTTCATCGACGGCCTCCTTTACGATGAGCGTGATTTCCTGGACGCAGGGCGTTTGCAGTTGGGGAGCGAGCCTTCGCCAGAACGAACGCGGGGACATGGTGGTTGGACCTCCTTGAACAGAGTGAGGAATCCTTCGATAGCCTCCGCAGTCCATTTTGTTCGGGTGTGCAGCTGTGGACAGCTGCCGCGATCGGTAGCGTTCAGAGGTAAGCGCAGCATCATGGTTTCTTGATAGATGACGTAGACGAAGCCTGCCCGGCCCGGTGATTGGCTCAAGGAATGAACGACAAAACGATGCCCAAAAAGAGGATGGCTCGGATCCGTGACCTCGATTTCCTCAAAATCTGGGTTCTTGAGGGGGCAT
>CAZDYZ010000658.1:0-2268 GCA_964509525.1 uncultured Acidobacteriaceae bacterium | reverse complement strand
GGATCGGGGAAGTCGCCAACAACTCGATCGTGCCGCTGCGCTTCTCTTCTGCAAACAGGCGCATCGTGATCATTGGGATAAAGAACAACCCTACGACACTGACGTTGGATAGTAGCGGCCGGATGATTTGCTCATTTAGGTTCATGGGAAACAGCTGGCCGCGCATCTGCATCTCCATGCCCTCGAGCACAAAGTAGCCTAGAGCATTCCAGAAGAAAAAACCGAAGATTAGGCCGAACATGGTTAGCAGGAGGTAGGCAATCGACGAAACGAAGTAGCTACCCAATTCTTTTCGACAGATGATCCAGGCGTTTTTCACTGCGACTCCTTCGCCGAGGGTTTTTCGGTTTCGTTGGGCACTTCGTCTTCTGTAAGCTGTAGGAAGATTTCCTCCAGGCTCATCGCCGGCGGTCGAAGCTCATTGAGATCCCAGCCGGATTCAACGACGGCGCGTGCCAGATCACCACGGACCATGAGTCCCTTTTGGCTTTGCACTTCGAAAAGGTAGCGGTTGTCTCCTTGCTGCTTGCAGAGCACTCGGGTTACTCCGCAAACTTGCGCAAGCTTTTCCAGCACGATCGGTACCTCCAGTTTTCCATCGCGTCCGGCAACCTCGATCAGAACGGACTCCGCGCTGCGGGTCCGCGCTTGCAGATCGCGCACCGAATCGATTGCCACCAACTTCCCTTTGTTGATTATGATTACTCGCTCACAAGTCTGTTCGACCTCGGAAAGTATGTGCGTGCTGAGAATGATGGTATGGTCACCTGCAAGACCCTTGATTAAGTCTCGCGTCTCGTTGATTTGTTTTGGGTCAAGACCAGCGGTGGGCTCGTCGAGGATCAGGACGTCGGGATTGTGAATAATAGCTTGCGCTAGGCCAACCCGTTGCCGGTAGCCTTTTGACAATTTTCCGAGAAGCCTGTTCTTGACATCCGCCACCGCACAGCGATCGCAAACATAGTTGACCCGTTCTACTAGGTTTGCCCCCGACAACCCTTTCAGCTTCCCCACAAATTTCAAGTACTCGGCCGTCTCCATCTCAGGGTAGATGGGCGGAGTCTCGGGCAGATACCCAATTCGCTTCTTGACCTCAAGGGGCTGCTCGAGAACATCAAAACCAGCCACGTTTGCCGTGCCCGACGAAGGTGGCAGAAAGCACGTCAGCATGCGCATGGTCGTTGTCTTGCCTGCGCCGTTGGGACCGAGAAACCCAACGATCTGGCCCTGCGCCACCTCAAATGAGATTTGGTCGACCGCAATAGTGCGGGCGTACCGTTTGGTAAGCTCTTTAACAGTGATCATAAGTAATTATCGTCAACGTGAGAGATGCTCAACGGTTGGGATGAACCACACTTGAGCAGTGCGGGGCAAGATGATCTTAAAAAGCGAGCTGCCACGATGTCAATTCGTTCAAAGCTGCCGGATCATCTAAGCGATTCCGTGGGCTGACCGATTGCACTTTTTGTGCGATGTCGTCTTTTCTATACCCTCAAAGAAGTATCCCGTGACCTGAGGCGCTCGGTCCTTCCACTCTCAGGCCCCCATCGCGTATAGGTACTCGACAAACGACTTCGTTGCCCCATCGATGCCCTGCACCTTTGGGTTAGAAGACTCGATGACGTAGTATTCGTCAGGCGCATGCGCACCGCTGCCGTGTCCGAGACCGAAGTGTCCAGCGGGCAGCCGCAGCGGCTCGCCGGTGAAGACATATCCGGGCCACGAGCCCGCACTTCGTGGCAACACAATGGGATCGATTCCACTCTCACGATAGACCCGAAACTGTGCACGAATGAGTTCCGCGTCAGCCGACGTGCTGTTTGGATCGTACCCGCCAGTCATGTTGACCTCAATGTCCCGGAAGCCCTTGCTTGCGAGGTGCGCCTTCAGCGAGGCGAGCGCTTCAGTGGCTGTCATGTCTGGTACCAGGCGAAGATCAAGCTTGGCGACCGCCCTGTGCGGAAGGACGGTCTTGCCCCCAGGCCCAGTGTAGCCTCCCACCAGACCCTCGATGTTCACTGTGGGGTTGGCCATTAACATTTCCAGCGCCTGCTGCCAATCGGCATCGTGGATCCAGTGGGTGACGCCGAGCTGCTGCATGGCGACACCCTCATTCAGCCGTTTTGCGGCCTCGGCGATCATTGACTTCTCTGACGCGGATAGCGGGCGTGCCTTGTCGGCGAAACCGGTGATGGCAGGCGTGTTTCCATCGGGGGAGACAAGCGTGCCCAGGGCGAGCACCAGATGCCAAGCCGGACTATCAACCCG
>CAZDYZ010000657.1:0-7706 GCA_964509525.1 uncultured Acidobacteriaceae bacterium | reverse complement strand
AGCAATATGGACTGGAGTCAATTACACAGGCTAATCTCGTTGCTGAAGCTCAGTACCGAGCCATTTATACAGCCAACGCCATGCGCACAGAGTCCAACCCAATATATATCTATACAATTGGGTTGGGAGATGGCACTTCTGGCGGTATGAGCCAATCCACCCAGAATTTCCTGGCCCAACTCGCAAATGACCCCAGTTATTCCACTTACATAGTAGGTCAGCCGGCAGGATTGTTCCAGTACATACCAAGCTGTCCAGGCGCGACCTGCACCGCGGATCTGAACAAGGCTTTCCAGACCATTGCATCCAAGGTTCTTTTGCGGTTAACGCAGTAGGGGGGAACCAAAGCAATTAAGAACCCTGTTTCGCCTGACCCAACAGGAGAGGCTTGTGATTTCCTTTAGCTGGGTTGGCTCCGCCGTAGATCGCCAGTACAGGTCATAATGAATGGGTTCCAATCTTGGGACGGCCTTGCTTCTGCACGAACCAAGTCGTGGGTTGGCGGTCTTACTTGCCCCGCCAGGCGGGGACGCGGATTGCCTAATGTATGCAATCACATCCAACAAGCTGATCTGCAAAAGGCAAGTAACGCGCACAACTTTTCCTCCCCCAGAACCCTCGGAGGTTGCGCCTTTCCCGATCGCTCAAAGAGCAGCGTTCTTCCTGATCCCGTGTCCAAGCCGCGGTAGCAGTGGCTGAGAAGCGCTCGTGGCCAAGAGATGGGGATAATCGCCATAGGAGAGATTCATTATGGTCTTCGCCCGTGCACTCTTATGGACGAGGGCAACAATCCGTGCAACAGGATTCGGTAGTGGCTAGGCCCATCAGGCTAGTAACGCCTCCGGTTCAATCGGCGCCGAGATCCGGCCCAGGGGACAAGCACCCGCACTGCAGCACATCCGTGCCAGGCGCGACGAGGGCTTCGGAAGGCTCTACGGCAGGGTCAGCGCTCCCTTGCCGGCGTGAAAAGGTTTTCTCGACCCTCGAAAAGGCCATCCGCACGACAACGGCTGTGCCGTACTCCTTGAACACGTAGAATACCTTGTTCAATGGCCTCTGGTCGGACAAGTGAACATACTTTACCAAAGCGGTAAGTTCGGGAACGATTTACCATGGATCCAATGTGCAACAGGAGTTTTGTCAATGCCACGCACTGAGCCTTCCACGTTTCTCTCCCGAAGATCATTCTTGCACGTGTCCACTGCCGCCTCCGCCGCGCTGGCCTTGCGGATAGCGACTGAGCCCATGCTTGCCTCTGCGGCATTGCCGCCCGTTTCCGACGACGAAGTGCGGATCAATGCAAATGAGAACCCGCTCGGGCCATGCAGCGCTGCCCGAGAAGCAGTCTTAGCCATCACGCCGGAGGGCGGACGCTATCGATTTGACTTGACTACTAGATTAGTCAAGCTATTCGCTCAACAGCAAAGCGTGCCGGACGATCACGTCAGAGTTTTCCCAGGATCGAGTGAACCGCTGCACTATACTGTCATGGTCTTCACTTCGCCAAAGTCAAGTTTTGTTACAGCCGACCCTGGATACGAGGCCGGGACGTACGCGGCCAAGAATGCCGGGGCCCGTGTAGTCAACGTACCTCTGACGAGAACCTACGCTCATGACGTGAAGGCCATGCTGGCTGCTGCGCCGGACGCGGGGGTCTTCTACATCTGCACACCAAATAATCCGACGGGAACGCTGACCAGCTATACCGACATTGAATATTTGCTCGAGAACAAGCCCAAGGATTCTATCGTTTTAGTGGACGAAGCCTACATTCACTTCTGCGATGCACCATCGGCCGTCGATCTGGTGAAGGCCGGGAAAGACATCATAGTGCTGCGCACCTTCTCCAAGCTTTACGGCATGGCAGGCCTGCGTTGCGGATTCGCCATAGCAAGGCCGGACTTGCTCGGGCGGCTCGAGCACTACGGTGGGGGTAATCCCATGCCGGTCACTGCTGTCGTCGCAGCTACTGCAAGCCTTAAGGAACCGCAACTGGTCGCTGAACGAAAACGCGCCAACGCAGAAGTTCGCGCTGCAACCTTCCGGTGGCTCGACCGCAACGGATACTCATACATCCCGTCGGTGTCGAATTGCTTTATGCTCGACACTAAGCACTCGGCGAAAGAGGTGATTGCGGCCCTGGCACAAGAAAAGGTCATCGTTGGACGGATCTGGCCGGTCATGCCTACCTATACGCGAATCACCATCGGGACGGCTGAGGAAATGGAGCGCTTCCAGGTAGCTTTGCAAAAGGTGATGAAGGCGGGCGTAATGGGAAGCCTAAGGTCGGGTGAAATGCCCAGAACGCGGACGATTGACGGACTTGTCTTGCCAAGCTAAGGAACCTCTGAACAATTTCGCAATGCTCGACGTGTCGTGGAAGACGGTATGGCTGGTAGCGTCTTTCCCTGACAATTCCGCTTGTCAACGGACGATCGATCTCCGGCAAAACTCTCTTAAGTCAGCCGGCTACCGACCCAGGGGTCGATTCGTTTCGACCAGCTCCATGTGCGAATCGGAACGATTCTGGAAGACTACGATGGATTTTGAAATACCCTCCGTGTTGCGAAAGATTATCCTTGCCCCGCGCTCACGCGCGCAGAAAAACCGTTCCGGCTCCTTTCACCCTGTCGTCAGCGATTTTCCTAAAGGATCAAAGTCGTAGCGATTCGGACCTGAAACTCTGAATGAACTTGCAACCTCCATCCTCTGCTAGTGACCCGCCCGAGGTGGGCGCTCCGCCATCTGTGATGCAAAGGTACCTAGTGAGAGGGTATGCTCCCGGAGAAACTGATGCTCTTCCGAGCCGAGGCAACGCCGGGGCACCTCCGCGTATCCGGCGTGGCTGTTTACGCTGGATCGTGCCATGTGTTGTGGCCTGCACATTGATCCTGGCGGTACGTCTTCGAAATGGCTTTATTCCTGCAGACGATCCGGTACAGGCACATGCTGCAGAGCGCGTTCTGGATGGGGATCGTCCCCACGTTGATTTTCACGATACATATACAGGCGGCTTGAGCTATCTCAACGCTCTTGCGCTGCGGCTATTTGGCGTTCGACTTCTTTCGCTTCGAGTAATGCTGTTGTTATTCTTCATTCCATGGGTTGCAGCCTTCTGGTATACAGCGGACAAACTAACTTCGCCCGCGGGTGCTTCCCTACTCACGCTTCTGGCAGCATTGTGGAGTGTTCCTCTTTATCCAAGCCCGCTGCCATCTTGGTATAACTTGTATTTTGCGACGTTCGGCGCGGCTGCCTTGCTGCGTTACTGCGACACACAGCGCACACGATGGTTGCTCGTCGCGGGCTTCTTGGCAGGCATCTCCTTTCTGGCGAAGATCTCGGGGCTATACCTCCTAGCCGGGATGATGCTGTTTCTCCTCTTCGATGAACAGCAAACCGATAGTGCTAGGGATGTGCGCGGATGGAACGCCGCTGGCGTGATGTTTTCCTCTGTCGTTTCCTTGTCTCTTGTGGCGTTCGTTACTGCCCTCTATGGGTTAGTTCAGCGGAGGATTAGCATCAGCGAGATTTATCACTTTGTCGTTCCGGGGGCATCCATCGCATGCCTGCTGGTGGTGCGGGAATGGTGTAAACCTCGAGCGCCCGTGGTTGTGCGTCTCCGGAGACTGGCTGCTCGTCTGATCCCCGTGGTGGCGGGCGCGGCGATCCCTGTAGGAGTCTTCCTGGCACCGTACGCTCTCACCGGAACAATCTCCGAATGGTTTCTTGGAGTTTTTGTGTCTCCGGCCGCACGCTTGGACCGCGCATTTTATCCGCCGATACACGCTATTGCCGCGGCATGCTGCCTGCCCGTGCTATGTCTGCTCCTGCTCAACCAGCAGCTCCGGCAACCGCGCGTGCGATCGATCACCTTTCTTCTGGTCTGTCTCTCGTTGATTGGTGTTATCGGGCTGGCGTTTCACTACCCGGGGCTGGCTCGCTGGGTATGGGTCTCGGCGGCGACAGCAATTCCTGTGATCACAGTCTTCGGGGTGGTGACCCTTCTTCAAGGCTCCCTTGAGCCCGAACGGTCGCTTCGGATCATGCTCTTCATCTCCTTGGCGGCACTCTGCAGCCTGGTCCAGTTCCCATTCTCTGGCCCTTTCTATTTCTGTTACGTCGTCCCCCTGGCTATCCTTGCCTTCGCGTCGCTGGCTCAAACTGGCCCCGACGGGCGAGACTGGTCACTCTTATACCCCTTGCCGATCGCCTATCTGCTATTCGTCATTTTTGTGGTGATGCCAAACCAAGTCTACGGAAGAGGTTTGTCCCTCGACCCTGTCGCACAGAAGGCCTTTTCCCTGCCGCGGGCGGCGGGAATCCGTGGCGAAACGCAAACAGTGGAGATGTACCAGCAGGTCGTGAAAGAAGTCTCTCGGCACGCGGGGAAAGCGCCTATATGGGCGGGACCGGACGCTGCTGGGATCTACTTTCTGGCAGGTCACCGTAATCCCACCACTGTCCTTTGGGAGGTTTTTTCTGGGGCAGACAGTAAGCCCGAAACAATACTTGCCTCGCTAGATAGGGCCGGAGTACGTACCATCGTAATCAACCATCTCACCAACATCTCTGGCCCTCCGGCACCGAGTCTCGTTGAAGAATTGCAAAACCGGTTTCCCGAAAGCATGTCGATAGGTTACTTTGAAATCAGATGGCGCAATGGTGACAAGCGATCCGGAGTTCTCGTTCAATGAATGTGTTAATTCCGTCACTTCCAAGGGTGTTAAACCTGCGGTAAAAGAGGTGCCCCAACGGTTTATGGCTTCGCTTCGTCATTCGCGGCTGGATGCGTGGCGCGGTTATCTCAGGGGGCCCAGTCCACAGGGTGCTCTGTGACGATTCCGAAATCAGCGTCACGGTGGCGGGGTTTGATGGGATCACGAAACACCTTACGCTCAAGTCCGATGAACCTGCACACCGCGACATCCAGCTCACTCTGAAGGGACAAACCCAAGCCATTACCACTACCCACAAGACGCCGGGGGTAGCTTGACGTCCAGCTCTGGTGGAGCACGAACGCTCCCAGCAACAACACTGAAGTGGTAGAGCTTAATCAGGACTTCCCTGGTAGTGATTAGGTGGCTGCTGGCACCCCACGCGGCTTCACATTGCCACGAATGAACTCGATAATGGAATCCATGGGAGTGCCTGGTTGGAAGACCGCTGCCACGCCGACTCTCTTCAACGCCTCGACATCCTGGTCAGGAATGATGCCGCCCACCAGTACCAACACGTCATCCATCTGGTTTTGTCTCAGCAGATCCATCACACGCGGCACGATGGCATTGTGGGCACCCGAGAGAATGCTAAGCCCGATCACGTCCACGTCTTCCTGTAGCGACGCGTTGACGATCATCTCGGGCGTCTGGCGCAGGCCGGTATAGATTACCTCCATACCCGCATCGCGCAGGGCGCGGGCAATGACCTTTGCACCGCGGTCGTGGCCGTCGAGGCCGGGCTTGGCAACCAGTACGCGGATCCTGCGATCAGGGGACATAATCAGTAGCTCTCCAGCGTTCGGCCGTCAGCTCTCAGCCAGACTTTGCATGATAAACCCTGGGGGCGGGATTCGTCAGTGCGCAATGCCGCAGGAGGGAGCAAGCATGGCAATGCATCGAGCTGCCTTTTGAAAATGTGCCACATTTTGTGCCACATTGGGCGTGTGCCCTCAGTCAATTTTCGTCAACTGCGTGATACTCGTCGCCTGAAAGCCTGGCTGCGAGCGGGTGAGACGGTGGAATTGCGCGATCGGGATCGCCTGATAGCGCACATTGTTCCCGCGAACGGGGATAGGCCCCCTCTCGAGTGGCCCGACTTCGCCATCCGCGCCAGGAAGATTTTTGGTGACAGGATACTACCCAACGCCGTCATCGAGGCACGGAGACGGGCGCGCTATTGAGCATCTACGCGGACTGCAGCTTTTTCGTCTCTCTATACGTGCCCGACCAGCATTTCCCCAGGGCGCAGCGTTTGGTATCGGAACATGCGCCTATGCTGCTGACCCCCCTGCATCGGGCGGAATGGGCGCAAGCCGTCGCACAAGATATTTTCCAGCGCAGGATTTCTGTCGGCGAGGCGCAGGCTGTCCGCAGGAATTTCGAGCGCGATCGCCATTCCGGATTCTGGATTGAAGTGGACTTTCCCGAGATGGCCTTCGAGCGTTGCGTTCAATTGACTCAAAAATATGCAGGTCGGATCACATTGGGAACTCTGGATACGCTGCACGTTGCGTCCGCCCTGGAACTAGGCGCGGAACGATTTTGGACTTTCGATGAGCGCCAGGCTCGGCTCGCGCGGGCCGTGGGGCTAAGATCGTAAGAGGTCGATCAGCATCACGGGAAGCACTAAAGAGACTTCACTCCCCCAAATCCTTCAAAGGGTAAAGCCAGACTGATATTGCGGTATTTTCGGAGCGACCTGAAGTCGTTTCAACACGCGACGCAATCAGAACTTCTTCAGAAAAACTCCTCCTCAAGTCCCCAACCTCAGCTCACCTCCAGGTCCGAGGATCCGCGCGCGGAGATGCGCCGTGTTGCCTTGCTCGACCTGCACGTCGATTCCTAGCTTTTGAAACTCTGCCGCGAGAGCCCCGCTACTGGGACTGACCACCGCGAAGCACTCCAGCCGACAACCCGCGGGAGCATCGACGGAAGGATGCGCACAGTCGGTGTCCCACTCGATAAAAAACGGCAACAACCCCTCGCGGTCGTCGTCCAGATGTAGCGTTTGCCAGCGCAAGATGCGACCGTCGGGACGCGTGCGCGAGCCCGGTATGGGCCCATGGAACGCGACGCCATTCTTCCTTAGCCGATCTGTTACCGCTGCGATGTTTGAGGTGTGCACGATCCAACCAACCAGCCGCGGTGCCGGTAGCTGCTTCAAAGCGCTGAGTACCCCACCCCACTTGACATCGCCTTGCTTGGGGTCCGGCGCGATCACTTCAAAGTAGCGTTGTGGTCCCAGCGACAGCAGCGCATTGCACGTCCCGCGTCCCGGATGCACTCCGCCTATAGCGGGCCTCACGCAAGTGTGCCTTTCCACCAAAGCCATGCCCTGGTCGAGGTCGCTGCAGCCTAGCAGAAGATGATCGAGCATGGTGGGATTCCCATCTGCCGCTAAGAATTAATGCCTGCTTCATGGGGCCGCGCTAGGCTGACGCTCCCAGGGACAGACTCACGCGAATGCCGTTTCGGCGTACGTTCCGTATACCTCACGCAGTGCGTCGCAGATCTCGCCGACCGTGGCGTAAGCCTTCACAGCATCCACCAGGAATGGCATGGTGTTGACAGGAGAAATCTGCCCATTCTCGCCGGCTTTTGGCTCTTGCGCTGCGGCATTCTTCAACGCTTCAAGGCAGCGGCGGACCTCGTCGTTGGAGCGCCGTTCATGCAGCGCCTTCAATTTTGCGCTCTGATGGCGCGCAACGGACTCGTCAATGTATAGGATGTTGGGCGCCTCCTCATCGATGACGAAATCATTGGCGCCGACAGTAATCTTCTCCTTCGCTTCGGTGGCGCGCTGGAACTGGTAGCTGGCCTCGGCAATCTCCTTTTGCGGATAGCCTTTCTCGATGGCCTTCACCATGCCGCCCATTGCGTCAAGCTTTTCGAAATAGTCGAAGGCGCCCTGCTCCATGTCGAGGGTTAGCCGCTCCACAAAGTACGATCCGCCCAACGGATCGACGGTCTGCGCCACGCCCGATT
>CAZDYZ010000656.1:0-5236 GCA_964509525.1 uncultured Acidobacteriaceae bacterium | reverse complement strand
AAACACCCCTCAACCGGAGCGAGAACACATATCGTAACATCTTGAAAGCTATTACTCTCCAACGCTGATTTTAACATCTCAGGAGGAACAGCCCGAAGGTGGGTAGGATCAAGGTAAGCGGTTCTGCCAAATCCAGTAGTAGATTCCGGGTTTGTCGTCTCGATCACAATCAAACCACCTGGCTTTAGCTTCTTGGAACAAAGCGAAATCAGCTCTAGTTGCATGTGACGTGGCAAGTATTCAATTACCCGAGCGGAGAACACGCCGTCTAGTGACCGATCAGGAAGTTGTTGGAGGTGTTCAAAAAGGTCATCTTCGACAATCCTCAGACATTTGCCACGAGCCATTTCGCAAGCCGTATGATCGGAATCGACTCCGTAAGCATTAATCTCCCTTTCTTTCAATAGGGTAAGAAATTCTCCTCGGCCGCAACCAAGATCCACCACGGATGATCGCCCACGGAAGAGCTCGACGTAAGGAGATAGCTGTTCCTGTATAGCAAGCTCGGTAGCCCTGAGAGACTCCTGCAACACGTCGTTTTGGCATGCTAGCTGTACCATCGGAGGAATTTCATTTTGAATCTTCGATACGCGATCTTCCAATTGTCGAAGCGCCCGCTCGATCGCAGTAATCGCAACCCCTTGTTCCTCCAGAGACCTAGCCACATTGAAATGAAACACCTGCAGCGGCCGCGTGTACCAACTCAACGACCGTTGCAGCATTTTCTTGGCGACCTGAACTAACCGGTTTAGGAGACCCGAGTTTCGAGGATTGAGCTGACCAACAGCGTCACGCGATGTCCATACCTCGGCCGAAAGCCTGCCAATATTGGAAACGTCGACATTGGAGACCTCGGCAGGGAGCGTCGCAGGACGTTGACTGTCAACATATGTCTTCATGCTGGACAATATCTCTTGCTCGTCCATTTCATTCTGACCTCTCTCCGCGAATGTCGGCGTTCATTGCAGATATTACCAAATAACGTCACCCTCAGTCGTTTCATGGCTGGCCTCAGTATCGGCTAGGTCTTGAGTGGCTCGACATCCCCCCTTGCTTCCTAGTTCCCTGCACGGTATTCCCCAGTATCCCAAGGTTGGCAGCGCAAACATTGAAGGACGGGGACTTAAGATGGCGCGCAATCTCAACGTTGCTTTCTTAGGACTACCATCTGTGATAGGCAGATCGGCGGTTCCGCAAGTTACTTGTATAAGAAGCTCGCTCCTTTACAGGGCTCGCGGTTTTTGTCTCCTCCGGCCACGTGAGCAGGATTTCAGCAGTTGTAGGTTGCTGTGTCTCACCGTGTGGAACTAAAATCAGATATGTCCTCCGCTGTGTGGTCCTTCACATGCGACACCGTCTCGTCTTCATCGCGATTTTCGAGACAGTGATCTCAAGGCGGCCATCAAGCTGCGGATGGGTTCTGTCCAAATCCACGAGAGGGACTGCTGCATTGCTATTCGGGTGCTCTGTTCGCGGTGCAGCTCATTCTCAGTTACTAACAGAAGCTCTTGTGTTCTCTTTTGTTCCGCGATTGCTTCGCTGAGCTCGTCGGCGATGTTGTCTCGTTCGTTCCGAAGTGCATTGAAGAGAGAACTGACCATCGCTGGTACAAGCTTGGGAGTGGGACTCACCCTCAGCGAGATAGTCAGCTTAAGAGCTCCCTGCATATCCAACGGCGCCATCAGTATAAATTGGGGGTCATCACCCAAACTGATAAAAAATATCTCATTCTCGCTTCGAAGCTCTACCGCAGTGCCAGAAGCTATCAAACTTCGCGTATCGGGAGGGGGAACCGCACTCCACAGCAAGTCACCGGAGGACAGGGAATAGATCAGGACGTCACCCAGCTCCACAAAACATGGCTCGTGCGCAGGGTCTATTCTAAGAGGCCCATTCCCGATTCCGTCTCGCAGCTCAAAGGTTAAAGTATTCCACGCACCGGGGCTCATCTTTTGAACTAGGCAGGTTTCCTCGGAGTAGCCTGTCGCACCAAACGGAAAGACCTGTACCCTAATCTCCGACGAACTCCGTACGCTTGGCTCTGCCATCGCTACAGCTGGCAAGTGCCCCAGAAGGTTTTCCAGGTGCGAAGCGTAGACAAAATAGTGGCGGCGAACCTCTTCGCGAACGGGTGGAGAACTGGCAAAAAGAAACTCTGTAAGGGGTGACCTTCTCGCTTCACCTTCCTTGCGCACTACTCCGAGTCCCCAACTATGGTGAAATTCAAAAGTGCTTCGGAACTCGGCTTTGATTTCATCCCACAGACGCCAAACCCCGAAATCTTGATGCTTCGGGCAGATGTCGTGCAGTAAGATTATCCCTCCGCCCTTTACTTTGGGTAACCAAGTGTGGAAATCGTGACTTACAGCTTCATAGGTATGTAACCCATCTATGTGCAAAAGATCAATGGTGCCATCGGAAAACTGCGAAACAGCATCGTCGAAGTTGGTTCGAAGCAGATATGAAAACTGTCGATAATGACGCTCGTTATACCGCTGGACCTCATCAAAAACTTCCTCTCCATATCGGCCAGCGTGTTCGTCACCTAGCCAATGATCTACGGCATAACATAAACAATCCAACCCATGGTCTTCCACAGCCTGGCAGAACGTGAAGTAAGACTCACCCCAGTGAGTGCCTAACTCGACGATCAAGCCGGGTTGGGTAGCTACAATGAGGTCGCTCGCAAAAGCCAAATGACCTGACCAACTGCCCACACCTCTGAATTTATAGCGTCTCGGAAGAAACCTGGGTAGAGGGAGTTCGAAAGCGGGAATCGTTGCTTTGGTCTCTTGCAGTTCCAAGGTCGGCGAGTCTTCTTTTGCCGTCGGCGTGCTTGACATCGAGCGCTCCGCTGTCATTGGAATACTGCTCACTCTCGGAATGCGCTCATCATCGAACGCAAGCCGCTTATCACAATTAACGATCCAATCCCCATCTGCCAGCCGGGGCTCGGTCGTTGCCTAGCACTATCTGCCGCTGGCTCGATTATACCCCGCGACAGTCGAACCGGCTGTCAAAAGACAGCAGGTGACAAACCAACAGTTACAACCCCCAGCTGCCACACCCCAACCCTATCGCACCGCCTTCCCAAGGCCCGATGATGTTGTCGGCCTTCCCAGATCAAGTTGCAGGACGCAACTCCGCCGCCAGCTTTCAAGAGTGCAAAGGCTGGTTGCAGCAAGGCGGGACGGTTTCCTGACAAAGAGGGCAGTAGCCCACATAGCCGACTGCTTTCTCATTCGTCGCGCCACCGCCGTGAGGGGGCCCTCGTCGCAGGAAACAGCGAAGGGGAGTTCCATTTATACCGTCCGCACCTGTCCCCAAGCCTCTTTGATTTTCAATGCATAGCAGAAACCGTACAACGTCGCCGTCATTCACCACAAAATCAATGGCTAGCCAACCATCCCTGGAGCGCGGGCGCCCTGTGGATTTTCATGATTCTTTAAGACCACGGAGCAGTCTCCTCGATTGGAGCTTCGCCCTTGGCTTGGACCACAGACTTGGCGCAGAAAACTCCGCCTACCGGAGCTTCGGGCGAAATCCGTTTTGCTTCTCTGAATCCGACATGTTCAAGCATGGCAATGCAGCAGGCAGCATTAGGAAACCAAAAGCAGGTGGGATCATAGCTGGGGTTATCTGGCGGACCACTCTGGAGGCCAAACGGATGGAACTCGGCCATGGGCTTGTCCTCTGCGTCGGAGCACATGGCGGTCTGCATCAACAATGTGCCTGTACACACCGCGTGAACTTTTTCGAGGGCGAGAAGAGGATGACGAAGATGATACAACACCCCGAAGAACATCACTAAGTCGAACGTCCCGTAGGTCCTGGGACTGATGTCATAGACGCTTGCGAGATGTGATTGTGCACGGGACCCGAGAGCGGTCCGGCAAATCTGAAATTTGCGGGCCATTGGAGGGTAATTCTCAATGCCAATTACTTCCGCTGCTCCTCTACGTTCCGCCTCGAAAGAAAAAAATCCTTCAGCGTGGCCGACGTCTAACACACGCATACCAGTCATATCGTCAGGTAAGCCGAAGTATGGAAGTTTCTCAGTTTTCGGGTCACTCCACCCAGGAGTGATCAGGCCTCTCGGAAGGTCGATCCGATGAAACCAGTAGGATTCGGCTGAGATCTGCGATTTTAGCCAATCATCGACCAATAATGTTCCAGGATAGTTCAATGTTATTCTCCATTTTGGCTAAGTATAGATTTTATGCCCGACTGACATTTTGTCTGTGGCATGCGAGGAGCACGTCTATCGAGACGCAACAAGTTTTCTTGCCAATATTCAATCCAGTATCCGATTTTCTTTAGGTGAGTCAGATCACGACTTTCGTAACTAGCCGGGCATCTGGTGCGATTATTCTCCCCGTAAAGAACGTAGATCAATCCCTCGGAAATCTGGCTAAAACGGAAACGTTAAACTAGCGATCGTGTTATCGATGTTCCAGAATTAACAACTATTGGGCGGCTATGAGTGGTTACAATACAATGCTTCGTTGTTCTTTGACAGTCCTCACTAACACCCATGTCAGCAACAGAAGCCCCACAACAAACGAAATCTGATACATTCTGAAGACTCCCTGGATCGTCCCACTTCTTGGAACCTTCCAAAAGCGCAGCATAAACGACTGCGGCTGGCAATACTCCCGCAAATCCACAGTCTTCCACGGCTGGACATCTGGTGGAGGAGACCATACCCACATGTGTTTAGGAGTCCACAGGACCGGCGCCGTCCCGCCTTTCAACCAAATGCTGAACAGCCGTGTGTTGAATTCTACATGGTTCCAATGGTTATCTGATGTTATCCACTCCATCGTGTTCTGACCGGCTTTGATCGCCGCGGAATCCACCAAACCGTAGTAATAGAAGGCACCGAGGAATGAGATTGTCAGCCCAACCGTCGTTAAGACCAGGAGCGGTACGCCTTTTCGCCATTGGAAGCACGGCCACGCCGCGCCAATGCACAGTAGCAGAGGCGCGATCGTGACATGCATGTATCGCGAACCCCATACCTCATCGGCCGGAGAAATCAACAGAGCAAGGAAAACCACGGTACTGCCAGTTAGAAGCAGGGCGAAGATTGTAATTTGGAGATGTGAGCGAAGTGCTCGCGGGATGGCATAAAGGCTGAGCAGCAACACTGGAGCGTAGGCGAATAATCCCTTTGTAGGAGAGCCGAATATCCCAATCGCGTTCATGAAAAACTGGAACGGAGAATCGATCAACC
>CAZDYZ010000655.1:0-8129 GCA_964509525.1 uncultured Acidobacteriaceae bacterium | reverse complement strand
ACTCCGGCATGACCTCCAGGGGGTCCGCATCTGCAACGGTGGGCGAGGAAGGTTCACTTTCTTTGGCAGCCCCGGAAAGAGAACTGTTCTGTTCCGACGATGTCGGCTTAACAGGCGGTGCTGCACTGTCTGGAACTGGATCGGTGGGGGGGAAAGGGAAGCGCATCGAAAACGCTCCCTCAATGCGGCGGGCACGGCGAGTCCGGTAACGCGCCACCCGGGAATGGATCTCCTTTCGCCAACCATCGGTGGTCGACTGGTCTGCGCCGGAGGCGACTTCAGAGCATAGATGTTGCTGTTCAGTCATGACGTGGCGCGATTAGCCTTTCTCGTGCGACATTCGTGTGGGATTCTTGCAACCACCGCACCTTAATCGCAGAAGCGAACTGATCATGTTAGAAAAGAGTCCGTCTGCCGTGCGTTCATACGTGCGTCAGTCGGCGCATTCGATCGCGGATTGGCGCAACCAATGGGCATGCGTCGGGTTAAGGAGAACGTCCAGAGATGCGCGAAATCCGAAAACGGCTTGCTGGCACTTTCCCTGTCGTCATGCAACGTGCTAAGTTGCAAGGTTGCGCTCAAACAATGCTGACCAGCGGAGGAATGCAGCCCTTGCGATGATTTCCCGCACTCGATTGATTATCACGGCGCTGCTGGCGTGTCATCTATTTCTGCAACCGGGGCTGTTAACCAGCCAGTTGCGTCCATCTGTAGCGGGCCCGACCGTTCTCCCACAGGATTCTGATTCTGCGTCCCAGCCTGGAATTGCTGCCGAGAACAAACCGCCTGTCGAAACGCCGGGTGTTGCACAGGACGCTGCCACTCCAACACCTGAAATTAGCGTGACCACAGACAATGGTCAGCAAGATAAGAAAACTGAACAGATCATTCAGCAGGAGCTGCAGACCAGTAGTGACCAGGAACTGGGGCCACCCCGCCCGGCCGTCAATGTTCCCCTAGGCCGAAATGAGGTCTTGATTCGGGCTGATGAGCAGGAGAAGAACCAGGACATCTACCACTGCCGAGGCCACGTTGAAATTCGCTTTCGTACTTACATTCTGCATTCCGATGAGGCGACCTACGATTCGACCACTGGCCAGGTCACAGCCAGCGGACACGTCGTCTTCGACGGCGGCCCTCACAACGAGCATCTGGTAGGGACTCACGCTATCTATAACGTTAGCAGTGACACGGGAACCTTTTATGACGTAACGGGATCGACCGGGGTGCGATTCAAGAACAGGATGATGTTCCTGACTTCTTCAACACCATTTTTTTTCACGGGCAAGGTGGTGGACAAGCTGGGTCCGGACCTATACCGCGCCAGTCACGGTTACATCACGTCTTGCCAACTGCCAAAACCGAAGTGGCAACTCGACTCCAGTACCGCGATCATCGAGATGGGCGAAGAGGCGAAACTGTATCATGCTACCCTGCGCATCCACGGTATTCCTCTCTCCTGGTTTCCTTTCGCGGAGCATCCAGTGGATAATCTGGGACGACAGAGTGGCTTCCTAATACCTACGATCGGACAGTCGAATACGAGAGGCTTCATACTCGGAGATGGCTTCTACTGGGCCATCAATCGCAATTCTGATGCTGTTATCGGCGCTACACTTTACTCCAAGCGGGGCTGGGCGCAACACGGCGTGTACCGAGCTGTGGGATACAAGTACTCGTTTCATGCCGAATACTTTGGCGTGGTCGATGAAAAGGGGTATCCTCCCACTGGCCAGAACCAGGGCGGCGAAGAGCTAAAGGCGAACGGCTTCCTTGAACTACCGGACGGGTTCCACAGCGCGCTTTCGGTGGACTATCTCAGCTCTTATGTATTCCGTCTGGCTTTTGCCCAGAGCTACACCGAGGCCATCAACTCCGAAGTCCGCTCAAACGGATTTGTCTTTAGAGACCAGAATGGCTACTCTCTGGGGTACCTTGTCGCGCGTTACCAGGACTATCAGAGCGAAACTCCCGGCGACGTGATCGACATCGCGCACCTCTCCACCTTTGAGTTCTCCTCGTTGGAACGGCCTTTCAGTCGTTCGCGTCTCATGTATTCCTATGACTTTGCGGCTGAAGCTCTGTCCAGACATGAAATCGGGTTTCAAACCGCCGGGGCGGTTGGTCGCCTGGATGCCAACCCCAGCATCTCCCTGCCGACCTTTCTTAATGGTTGGACTTTCCGCCCAGAGGTGGGTATTCGTGAGACGTATTACACGCAGCGGCTAGAAACCGAGCCCGGCTCGACGGCCGTGGTTGCGGTAAGCAATCCCATCAATCGCAACGTTTTCACAGCATCCGTGGATATTCGCCCGCCCACAGTCGCGAAAATCTTCGACCGCAAACTCTTAGGGTACGTCCTGAAACATACGGTCGAACCTTTCGTTACTTATCGCTATCAGACCGGTATCAACGACTTTAGCCAGATTATTCGCTTCGATCAGCGCGATATTCTAGTGGACACCAATGAAGTCGAGTATGGGATCGTGAGCCGGCTTTACGCGAAGAAAACAAAATCTACGAGCAACTGCTTTCATAATCCGAAATATAGCTGGCTTACCCCGGAGGCCCAGAAACAGATAGAACAGGCGATTCATGCCGACATCGTGCCGGAAAAAGACACATGCGACGATAAACAAGGGCCAGCTCGTGACGTGGTTACATGGGAATTAGCTCAGAAGTATTACATGAACCGAACCTTTGGCGGCGCATTGGTACCGGGGCAGACCAACGTATTTGACAGCACGGTGGACTTCACTGGAATCGCGTTCCTTACAGAGCCTCGAAATTTCTCGCCCATCATCTCTCGGCTGAGGATTCAAGATGCGTCCGCCGACTTTACGTGGGCGCTGGACTACGATCCGGTGCTACACCAGGTGAATGCCAGTACCGTTTTCGCAGGTTATCGCTGGGGCAATTGGTACTTGAATGCCGGGCAGAGTTACCTCAATGTGCCGCCTCCCAATCCCAACATCTTCGATCAGTACAGAATCATGCTTCTGTATGGAAATGTTAATAAGAGAGGCTTTAGCGGGGCAGCAGCCGTGGCATTTGACTCCAGGCTGCATTACATCCAGGGCGCCAGCCTTCAAACCACCTATAACTGGGATTGCTGCGGTGTTACCTTCGAGTACCAGCGTTATGCTTTGGGTGCGGTGCGCAACGAGAATGCATATCACTTCGCCTTCAGCCTTACCAATGTCGGGACCTTCGGGACTATTCGCCAAGTGCAAAGATTGTATTAATCTGTTGTCAAATTCGCAGACACCTTCCAGTCAGCCTCGTAAACATGTTGACGATTTTCAGCTCGCCCCATGACGGGAACTGGCTTGGACATTTCCACCAGGTGATCATCTATCAGTAGAAACAGGAGGGACAGGCGCAGTCAGCACACAAGTTCAGTTTTCGCCTCAACTCCGACAAGAGACACTGTGCTGGTAAACTCTGCCGCCCATAGACTGGCGGCCATTTTGCCTGGGAACTCCGCAGCTGAGACACGCCGAATCGAGACGCCTAAGTTTTTTCGCGCTGAAGGACGATATCCTGACGGCAAACGGAAATAAATTGTTAACAGGACTACTCGTAGCGTTCATGATCAGAGCGGCACAGTGTCCCTCGTGGTAACCGACCTTGCAAAGGCCGAAATTTCCGGGGGCTTTGGGCCTCGCGCGCGACGATTATGATCTCCTGGCTTCTGGATGAGGACAAGCTCAGCATATATTAAGTCGCAACCTTTTTCCGGCGGATCTGCCTTACAATTGATTTCGATGTCTGCCATGCCCATGAGCCTGCCCCCGGAAGGGGAAGTCTTAGAAGACAAGTCTCGCGCCCTGCGGAAACGCTTGCGTTCACTCGGCCGCCTGCTCGTGGCCTATTCTGGTGGAGTAGATTCGGGGTTCCTGGCTTGGTCCGCACACCATGAACTTGGCAATAACATGCTTGCGGTGCTGGCGGACTCCCCCAGCCTGGCTCGCTCGCAGCTGCGCGATGCCGTGGCTTTCGCTGAAGAAGAAGGGATTCCGCTGACTATCATTAACACCAAAGAGATGACGCGCCTTGAGTACCTCCGAAATGACAGTATGCGTTGCTATCACTGCAAGGACGAGCTGTTCACGGCCATGGAGGTGTACCGTGAGCGCTATGGCTTTGATGCCATCTCCTATGGTGTCAATGTCGATGATCAGAGAGATTTTCGGCCAGGGCAGCAGGCGGCTCACCTCCACCGGATTGTAGCGCCCTTGCTCGAAACGGGTTTGACGAAGGAAGAAATCCGGCAACTGGCATTGCAAGCAGGATTGCGCATCTGGAGCAAGCCGGCCTCGGCTTGTCTGTCCTCTCGCATCGAGTACGGGCGCCCAGTGACACGAGATGCTTTGTCCGCGGTTGAGCAAGGTGAAGACGCGTTGCGGGCACTGGGATTTCGACAGGTCCGGGTAAGACACCACGGCGAGATCGTGCGCATCGAGATTGCGCGCGAAGAATTGCCCCAGGCGTTGACTATGGAGATGGGGGCGGAGTTCGCGCGCATCTTCAAGGGCCTGGGATTCTCCTACGTGACGCTCGACCTGGAGGGCTTTCGGTCAGGCTCGATGAATGCTGTGCTGCCGGTTCAATCTCTGGTGAAAAGCGAGTCACCCAAGCGTTGACTTCCGCACGGCGCGGTGCGTCTAAGATCCTGAATGCTGCATTTATGGGTTTTGCTTGTCATGAGTGCACCACGCAGCAGCGGAGCGTTGGCGCTGTAAACCAGGCATTCCCCATGAGATAATCAAGAGTTCATGTTCATCCCGCAAAGGTGGTTAGCTGCTTTGTTGAGACGAGTTATTGTCTTGTCGCTATTGTTGTGCGCCGGGTGCTCGGCGCAGTCGAATCCGCAACCAGGAGTACCAGATGTAGACCGTCGGATCGAGAAGCAAGTTCACGCCTACTTCAATGTTCCTGCCGACGTGAATGTAAAGATTGGGCCACGCACGGCAAGCGAATTCCCGAACTACGATACCGTGCCCGTCACGTTGAGCCGTCAGGACAAATCCCAAACGATGGAATTCCTGGTCTCGAAAGATGGCAAGACCTTGGTCCGCATGACCAAGATCGATTTGACCAAGGACCCATACGCCGAAACTATGAAGAAGATTGACGTGGCGGGACGTCCTGTACGCGGGAATCCCGACGCCAAGGTCACCATTGTAAACTTTGATGACTTCGAATGCCCATTCTGCGCGCGGATGCACAGTACGCTGATGAGCCAGATCTTGCCGCAATATGGTGACAAAATCAAGATCGTCTACAAGGATTATCCGCTTTCCATGCACCCTTGGGCGATACACGCTGCCAATGACGCGAATTGTCTCGCTAAGGAAAGCGGCCCCGGCTATTGGGAATTCGCGGATCATGTACACGCCAATCAGGGGGCCATCAATGGGACTCAGAAAGACCTACAATACTCGTTCAATGAGTTGGACCACCTGACGCTGGACATTGGAAAGAAGCACGGAGCTGATGTCACTCGCTTGCAGGCGTGCATCAAGACCCAACCGGATACCATCATGAAGGCCTCGATTGCGGAGGCGGACTCGCTCGGCGTGAATGCGACGCCCACCGTATTTGTCAACGGGCAGCGACTGGAAGGGGCCGTGGATGTTGATGAGGTGAAGGCGGCCTTGAACCAGCGGCTTCTAGAGGCGGGTATCCAGCCGCCCTTGTCGGCCTCATCAAGCCAGGCACAGGCGAGCAAGTAGCCTCACAGTGAAGCTGACATTGAGCGTGCTCGATGTTCAATACAGCCCGAATTCGACCTGCTCTGCCTGAGGCGGGTTGAGCTACGCTACGCCCCCCAGGAGGAGCGAAGGTTGAAAGCAATCCGCAAGAGTATGGCCCGTCTCGGGTTCGAATCTATTCTGCCTCTAGCCTTTGTCCTGCTGCTTGCTGGTCTGGGCTGTACCGGAAAACAGGATGGCTCCGACGTAATGGCGCGCGTGAACGGCCGCAAGATCAGCCGCACGGAAGTTGAAAAATATTACAACAATCAGACTGCAGAAGCACCACAGCAGCCCAGCCAGGAACAAGCCGACAGCTTACGGCTTAGCATCTTACGCGAGCTTATTGACAACGAAATCCTGATGCAACGCGCTGAAAAACTCGGCCTGTTGGCGACCGATGAAGAGATAAGCAGCAAATTGGCGGAGATCAAGGCACCTTACACACAGGAGGAATTCGACAAGCGGTTGAAGGCGCGGAATCTGACGCTCGATGACTTCAAGCGCGACCTGCGCCGTTCCATTACTATCGAAAAGGTGCTCAACAAGGAAGTCACCTCGAAGATCAATATCTCCGACGATGACATCACCAGGTATTACGAACAACACAAAGCCGAGTTCAACCTCATCGAGCCACAGTACCATTTGGCGCAGATTCTGGTCACCACCCAGCCCAATCCACAGGTGAAGAACGTGAAGGCACAGAACGAGGGAGATGCGCGAAAGAAAATGCAGATGATCGAAAATCGGCTTGACAGCGGAGAAGACTTCGCTACCGTTGCCATGAGCTACTCGGAACAGCCGGAGACGTCGCAAAACGGCGGTGATCTCGGATTCGTGCCCGAATCTTCACTCAAGACCGACAAGGCCGCCTACGACGCAGTGAACAAGCTTAAACCGGGGCAGTACACTGCCGTGCTGCTGGTTGCTGATCCCAACAGTCATCAAATTTACGGCTTTCGCGTAGTGAAGCTCATTAGCAAGGAGGCCGCGGGTCAGAGGGAACTGAAAGACCCACGGGTGCAGCAAGCCATCCGCGAACAGCTTCGCGACCGCCGCGAACAGTTACTCAAAGCGGCGTACTACGAGTCCATACGCGACAAAGCTTCTGTGGAGAATTACTTCGCCGACGACATTCTGAAAAAGGCTAGCACAATGAAATAGAGAAGATAGCCGCATCTGGAGCCTTGTCACTCGATGATGGCTAGAGTGTCGCCCGCATTGATCACCGAGCCCTCCGCTGTCAGGATCTTCTGGACTGTACCGTCTTTGGGAGCCTTCATGTCGTTCTGCATCTTCATGGCCTCCATGACGAGGATGCTCTGTCCGACTTTGACGTCGTCCTTCTCCTTGACCAGGATGCGGACGACCTTGCCCGGCATCGGTGCTTTGAGCTTTTGCTGGCCGGTCTCGGAGCCGCCGGCCGCCCGACGACTGCGCAACGAGCGCGGATCCTGGACGTCGACCGCATAACGCGAGCTGCCTATAACCATGTGAAGGTCGCCCTGCGCGGAGAGTTCGCGCTTGATTTCATAAGCCTTGCCTGCTACCAGAATGGAAAGTACGTCGCGCGCCGTTAGTACGGCATCCAGATCGATTTCCTGCCCTTCGACCTTGCAGTGCCATGTCTTTTCACCGCGCGACAGTTCCAACTGATGCATCTTGCCGTCCACCACCACGTCGTAGATCATTTGTCGTGCTTCACTGGTTTCTCAGAGCCTCGGCGCGGGCGATCCGCCGCCAATTCGAGGCTGGAGAAGGAATTGAGTTACCGTTGGCAGAAGTCGAACCCGCCCGGCTTTCGAGTAAACTGGTTTTCCCGTCCATGGCCACAAAAACCGCTGCCCCAACGGCAGCCATCAAAGGATATTGACCGTCGGGTTCCCGGTATGGCGTGGCTAGCAACCGGTCGAGGAAGCCGGTATCAAACTTGCCCGTACGAAAATCCGGGTCGCGTAATATCCGTCGAAACAACGAAATGTTCGTCTTGATGCCGCCGACGAAGTACTCGTAGAGAGCCCGCAGAAGCCGGTCGATGGCGTCTTCGCGAGTTTCGCCGTAGCCAATCAGTTTTGCCAGTAAAGGATCGTACTCGATCGGTACCATCCAGCCTTCGTACATGCCGCTGTCGCGTCGAATGCCGGGCCCCGAGGGTGATATCAGTCGGGTGATTTGTCCCGGCGAGGGGAAGAAGTTGTTGTCCGGGTCTTCAGCATACACCCGGCACTCAATGGCATGCCCGCGCACCTTGATGTCCTCCTGTCGAAAGGGAAGCTTTTCGCCCGCAGCGACGTGCATTTGCAAGTGCACCAGGTCGAGCCCGGTCACGAGTTCGGTAACGGGATGTTCCACCTGCAGGCGCGTGTTCATCTC
>CAZDYZ010000654.1:0-3470 GCA_964509525.1 uncultured Acidobacteriaceae bacterium | reverse complement strand
TCAGCTCGTCAGCAGTCTCGCCTATGCGCCAGTAATTTCCTTTGATAAATGCGGTCTCGGGGTCGAACAGGTTTTGTCCGTCCTGCAGGTAGAGTACCGGATACCGCACATCGGGCTGGGTTTCGTATTGCGGTGGAAGATAAACAATGAAGTCGTGCTTTTCATCCACCACACGGGAGGCAAACTGCTCATGGCTGCGGAGACGCGATCTCAGCGAGCCCGCCGTGGCCACAAGCCCACTGGCATCGTAAGTTATGCTCGGATCAATACCCATTTTGTAGAATGATGGCTCCTTAGATTACCAAACCCTGATCTTTGGGCAACGGAAAGGGTCAAATCTTGAATCGCGAATATCACCGCTGGTGGTCGCGGGATCTGCAACGCGACATGGAACTTCTTGTCTTCGGCCACGCTGGACCAAAGGTGTTGGTCTTCCCAACTTCGATGGGACGATTCTTTGAATACGAAGACAACAAAATGATCGCGGCTGTCGCCGACCGCATCGATGCCGGCTATCTCCAGATTTACTGCGTGGATGGCGTCGACGGGGAGAGCTGGTACAATCGCCGGGCACATCCCTATTGGCGCGTACAGCGACATCTCCAATATGAGCGCTACATCATTAATGACGTGCTGCCCCTGATGTGGCACAAGAACTGGACTCCCCGCACTATCGTTACCGGCTGCAGCTTCGGCGCCTACCACGCCGTCAACTTCGCCTTCCGCCATCCTGACATGGTTACCGATTGCGTTACTATGGGCGGCTCCTTTGACATCAAGAGCTTCCTCGACGGTTGGTATAGCGAGGACGTGTACTTCAATAACCCGCCTGATTTCCTGGCAAACTGCACAGACGGATGGAAGTACAACCACATGCGCACCGTACTGGCGACTGGCGAGTGGGACATGTGCTGGGAGAATAACGAGCATTTCGCTCGCATCCTGCGCGGGCGAGGGATTCGGCACGAGCTTTATGTCTGGGGCGACCACAGTTATCATGACTGGCCGTGGTGGCGGCCGATGGCAAGAGCGTATTTGGGTTAGTCTGCGCAGGCTCTGTAGCGAGGCTGCGAGCCAGTGTCACGAGCACGCGGCAGCCGATGCGAAGATTTGGCAGCGAGTTTTCTCGCACCCGCGGTGACGGAGCGAAAGCAACCCCCACACCTAAGGCTCTGGAGTTCAGCCGCTTGAAGGTTCTTCAGGGCGCACCCCTCAGCCCGTGGTTCTTGTTAACCTGCTTACGATTCTGGTCGCAACTCGATGAGTGAAAAGCAGCCTGGAGAGGGGCTGCAGCTGATGCCGTAGCGTTTCTCTCTAGCGGATAACTGAGTTCCCACGGGTGCGAGGATCGCGCCTCCCGGGTTTCCCGTAGCCTTTGGGTTGAGCCGTTGAGTCGCAGGGAAACCGCGACTTCCCCTACAAATTCCCTCTGGTTTCGCCTACAATGAGTGACTATTGGCAACGCATCCACCCGTTGCTTTCCTGGGGCTTTCCCAATCATTTACGGACGGATACAAACGCGATTTCCTGTCGTTCCTTAAGGAGTATCGGTGAAGAAGATTGGAATCATTTTTGGCATGGAGACCACCTTCCCGCCCGCTTTGGTCGAGAAGATCAACTCAATGGGCGAGCCTGACATCCTGGCCGAGACGGCAACAGTTGGCGAAGTCCGAATGGCGGAACCCTCTCCCTACCAAGTAATCGTTGATCGCATCTCGCACGACATTCCGTTCTATCGTGGTTATCTCAAGAATGCGGCCCTCTCCGGCACCATCGTCGTCAATAACCCCTTCTGGTGGAGCGCCGATGACAAGTTTTTCAACTTCGCGCTGGGCACGAAGCTCGGCGTCGCGATCCCGCCTACCGTCCTGCTGCCGCATAAGCAATACCCCGTCGGGACGACGGAGCGGTCCATGCGCAACCTCCAGTACCCAATGCCATGGGACAGTATCTTCAGTTATGTCGGATTCCCCGCGTTCCTGAAGCCCTTCAATGGTGGCGGCTGGAAGGATGTATACAAGATAAACTCGCCCGAAGAGTTCTTCCGCGCCTACGACCAGAGCCGGGATCTGTGTATGACGCTGCAGCGCGGCGTGAAATTCAAGGAATACTTCCGCTGCTATGTCGTAGGGCAGGAAAAGGTTCACATTATGCACTACGATCCATCGGCACCCTTCCACGAGCGTTATGTGAGGAATCCTCCACCGACTGATCGCAAGCTGCTGGCGCGTGTGGAACGCGATTGTCTAACCCTGTGCCGTGCCCTGGGGTACGATCTCAATACCGTCGAGTTCGCCTGCGAAGATGGCATACCTTACGCTATTGACTTCATGAACCCCGCTCCCGACGCTGATGTAAACTCGGTGGGACAGGAGAATTTTGATTGGATCGTCAACGCTGTGGCGGAACTGGCTGTGCGCAAAGCCAAGCAGCACGCTGGACTCACTCAGGAGTATCGCTGGAGCGCCTTCCTGAGCGGTTACTATGATGAAGCGGCCGGCAGGGCGGAAAAAGCGGCTCCCAAGAAGTCAGCCGCGTCCAAACCAGTAAGCAAACAAGAAGGTAGAGCGTGAACAGATGGACCGGCCAAGCCTCAGTATCGGGATTGAAGAGGAGTACCAGACGATCGATCCGGAGACGCGCGATCTCCGCTCGCACATCGCGCTCGAGATCCTCCCCAAGGCCAAAGTGGCGCTACACGAGGCGGTCAAGCCCGAGATGCACCAGGCGGTGATCGAGGTCGGTACGCGGGTCTGCCATAACATCAAGGAAGCGCGCGAGAACGTGCAGGCGCTGCGCCGCGAGATGATCAACCTCGCGGGCGAGAACGGCCTTTTGCTTGCCGCAGCCAGCACACACCCATTTGCCGACTGGAAGGCGCAAGACATCTATCCCGACGAGCGCTACCGGAAGGTAGTCGAGGAGATGCAGATGGTGGCGCGTGCGAACCTCGTTTTCGGGCTGCACGTTCACATCGGCATCGAGGATCGCAATACATCCATCCACATCATGAATTCCCTACGGTATTTCTTGCCGCACATCCTGGCGTTGTCCACCAACTCGCCGTTCTGGATGGGGATGCCGACAGGATTCAAGTCCTATCGCTCCAAAGTTTTCGAGCGCTTTCCGCGCACTGGCATTCCAGACGTCTTTTCCAACTGGGCCGATTACGAAACCTTCGTTAACCTGCTGGTCAAGACCGGCTGCATCGATAACGGCAAGAAAATCTGGTGGGACATTCGCCCGCATCCTCACTTTCACACGCTGGAAGTACGGGTATGCGACATCCCCATGCGGCTGGGCGAGACCGTGGGCCTCGCCGCACTGATTCAGGCGACGGTGGCGATGTTGTACAAGCTTCATGCCTCCAACAAGAGCTATCGGATTTACGGCCGCGCGCTCATCAGCGAGAACAAGTTTCGCGCCGCGCGCTACGGGCTCGACGGCAAGTTGATTGACTTCGGCAAAGA
>CAZDYZ010000653.1:0-5170 GCA_964509525.1 uncultured Acidobacteriaceae bacterium | reverse complement strand
GGATATTTCGTGATGCCGATGGACGAGACTTTGGGTGTGGTTGCAGTTGATTTCGGCGGACGCAGCGCCGCCGTGATCGACACCAAAGTCCGTACCCGTCTGGTCGGGGACCTCCAGACAGAGCTGGTAGCTGATTTTTTTGACGGCTTCTCGCGGGGAGCCAAAGCCAACGTCCACGCAAAGGTAATTTACGGCCGTTCGAACCACCACAAGATCGAATCACTTTTCAAGGCTTTTGCTCGCGCGCTGCGCGTGGCTTGCTCCAAGGACCCTCAACTCGGACGCATGCTGCCGAGCACGAAAGGTTTATTGTGATCGCCATTGTTGATTACGGTGCCGGCAATCTCGCCTCGGTAGTGAAGGCAATCCGGCATCTTGGGCAACAGTGCAGCGTAACCTCTGATGTTGAGGCTGTCGCTCGCGCCGACCGGCTGATCCTCCCCGGCGTCGGCAACTTCAAAGCAACGCGGCCCCTGGCAAACGGCGGCCTGGGCATCGCCCTCCGTATGGCAATTGCAGACCAGAAGCCGACCCTCGGAATCTGCCTCGGCCTGCAATGGCTGTTCGAAGGAAGCGACGAGGCTCCCGAACTCCCCGGTTTGTGTGCCTTTCGCGGAATGTGTACCCGATTCTCCGCACGCGTCAAGTCACCGCACGTGGGGTGGAACCGTATCGAGATTGGTCCCCATTCGCGGCTGCTGTTCGGAATCTCCTCCGGATCGTATGTGTATTTCACCCATTCCTACCGTGCTCCCTTATGTGCCGAAACAGTGGCCACCTGCACCTATGAGGAGCCTTTCACGGCGGCGGTTGAGCATGCCAACCTGTTCGGGCTGCAGTTTCATCCGGAGAAATCGGGCGCTGTTGGAATCAAGATTCTGGAGAACTTCTGTGCCCTGTGAGTCGCTTGCCAAGCGCATTATCGCGTGCCTCGACGTCCACGCCGGGCGCGTGGTCAAGGGCGTACAGTTCGTCGAGTTACGCGACGCCGGTGACCCCGCCGAGTTGGCCGCAGCCCACAGCGAAGCCGGCGCCGACGAAATCGTGCTTCTCGATATCACAGCAACGGCCGAGTCGCGCAACACCTTGCTGGAAACCGTTCGCCGGACAGCGCGGCAGCTCTTCATTCCCTTCACTGTTGGCGGTGGCATTCGCTCGCTCGACGATGCCGCCGCCGTGCTCGATTGCGGGGCCGACAAGGTAACCATCAATTCGGCGGCACTCGCCGATCCAAAGCTGATTACAAAGATCGCCGAGCGCTACGGCTCGCAGGCTGTGGTGGTGGCCATCGATGCGCGGCGCATCAGTGATGCCTGGGAAGTGTACGTCTGGGGAGGACGGAAGCCTACCGGCCGCGACGCCAGAGAATGGGCGTTGCTGGCGGAACGGTTAGGCGCAGGCGAGTTCATGTTGACTTCGATGGACCGCGACGGCACCCAGTCTGGCTTTGACTGTGAGTTCACCCGCGCCATAGCAACCAGCGTTCGCATTCCCGTTATTGCGTCGGGAGGCGCCGGAGAACCCCGACATTTTGTTGAGGTGTTTAAGCGTGGAGCAGCCGACGCCGCACTGGCAGCTTCCGTCTTTCACTTCGGATTGGAATCGGTCAGGACTATCAAGCAGGAGCTGCACCAGGCCGGTATCCCGGTGAGACTCACGTGCTGATCC
Source organism: uncultured Acidobacteriaceae bacterium (assembly GCA_964509525.1). Classification (GTDB taxonomy): domain Bacteria; phylum Acidobacteriota; class Terriglobia; order Terriglobales; family Acidobacteriaceae; genus Bog-257. Next base: position 3,502 of record CAZDYZ010000653.1, on the reverse strand, counting down.
CTTCTATTGACTTGATGGGCGGCAAGATCGTCCAACTGGTACAGGGTGAAAAAAAGGCACTGGAGTTCGAGAACTTCAGCGAGTGGATCCAGCGCTTCTCCCGTTACCCGGTGGTGCAACTGATCGATCTGGATGCGGCGATGGGCAGAGGCACAAATCGTCACCTGGTTACAGAGTTTTGCCGCAAGCTGGCCTCAGCGGTCCAGGTCGGTGGCGGGATTCGCTCGGCAGCAGACGCGCAAGCGCTCTTCGAATCTGGCGCGGCGAAGGTAATCGCTGGTTCATCGCTGATCAAGGATGGCGGTATCGACATTCCGTTTGCCGAGAACTTGAGCCAGCGCTTCGGTGCGGAGCGGCTGATCTTTGCGGTGGACGCACGAGGCGGACGCGTAGCGATCCACGGCTGGAAGACGATGACCAACATCGAACCGGCAGCGATGATGAAACAGCTGGAGCCCTTCTGCTCTGCTTTTCTCTACACCCATATCGACACCGAGGGTCTGCTGAAGGGAATCCCGTTGGATGTGATTCGCGAGTTGCGCAACAAGACCTCACACCGGCTGATCGCAGCAGGGGGAATTCATCGCCAGGAAGAAATTGATGAACTGGATCAGATGGGCGTCGATGCGGTGGTGGGGATGGCGATCTATTCCGGCTTGCTCGCGGTCTGAACCACCCGACGCGCGTCCGTTCTGCTGGTTACCGCAGGGCCAGAAAGCATCGGAATCTTCAACTTGATCTCCAGGCCGTGCGGCTCGATGTTTTGCGCGAGGATGCTTCCGCCATGCATATGGATGGCATTGCGTACGATTGCCAGCCCCAGCCCCATTCCGCCGGTGGTAGTCCCGCGCGAATCGTCCGCACGGTAGAACGGATTAAAGATGAGGGCGACCTTGTCATCCGCAACACCCGGGCCATTGTCGCGGACCGTCAATAAGGCCGCACCGTGGCTGGTTTCCAGCCGCACCTCGATCCTGCCCCCATTTCCCGAATAGAAGATGGCATTGCGCACAACGTTTTCGATGGCGCTGCGCAAAAGCCCAGGATCGCCGTTTACCTGGATATCCTCGGTGCATTCGTAGGAGATTGTGGCATGCGTTCCGGCCGCTTCGAACCTTGCGTCGTGCAGCACATCGTCAACCAGGTCGTTCAGCGACAGCGGCTCGAATTGCGGCTTGTGCTGCCCGCTTTCGAGCCGTGCGACCGTCAGGATGCGCTCCAGCAACGAATCCAGTTGGATTGACTCCTGCTCGATCCGGTCGAGCATTTCATCACGCTCGCCGTCGTTGGCCTGTCGTGCCAGAGTTAGCGCCAGGCGGATGCGTGCGATTGGCGACCGCAATTCATGTGAGACCCCGCTTAGCAGGTTGCGTTCACTCTGGATCTGGTTTCGCAAGTCGCCAGCCATGGAGTCGAAATCGCGCACTAGATCGGCAATCTCGTCGCGGCGGTTGCCGAGGTTCTCTCCCGCGTGTATGTCGAGGTTCCCGCGTGCCAGCTGATGTGTGGCATCGCGCAGGCGTTCAATGGGTTTGGTCAGATAATGCGCGATCAGCAAACAAACAATCGCCGAGAAGACAGTACCCAACTTCAAGGTCCAGAGAATATCTCCAGGAACTCGCTCTGACAGCGGCGGCGGAACGAGCTGCGCAATCAGCCGGTAGTACCCCTTTGCGGTTGTCACCCCCGCGACCAGCACGTTGGCTTCGTAAGAATGAAAGAGCCCTTCCGTCTTCCCTGCCGCCTCGGCATCCTGGAGAACGCGCTGCGGAACGGAGCGGCCGGAAAGATCTCGCCCACCGGCGTCCACCAACCAGAACCGGGAGCGGTTCTGCAACGATAAGCTGTCGAGCAGCTCAGCCAGTGCAGCTTGTCCCCGCTGCTCCAATGTTGTCGCGGCCAGCTTGGCCAGCACCGGCATCTCACGGCGTTCCGGCTGAATCCACCACGGATGCTCGGAGGAAATGCGATAGTGAATACGCAGGTACAACGCTCCCAGCAGCACGGCTTGGGCCACCCAGAACGGCAGAAAGATTTTCCAGAACAGGCGGCGGTTCATACCTTGCTCTTTTCTGGAGTTTCAGCCGCAAGGAAATAGCCAATGCCGCGAATAGGGCGGATCAAGTCATCCGAACCGAGGCAGACACCCAGCTTTTTTCGTACCCGACTGACATGAACATCCACGCTGCGATCGAAGACGTTCAAGGGCCTTCCCAGCGCAACCTCGGCGATCTGCTCACGAGTAACGACACTGCCGGCATGGCGCAACAGCAGCTCCAAAACGTTGAACTCCACCGAGGTCAGATCAACCGGAGTCCCGGCACAGGTGACCGTCCGGCTTCCAATGGACATCCGGATGCCGCCCACCGTGAGCACTTCGTCGTGCTCGGAACGAGCCTCGCCTCCTGCGGGCTCGCGCGTGCGACGAAAGATGGCCCGGATCCGTGCCACCAGTTCACGCGGGTCAAACGGCTTGGCCAGATAGTCGTCCGCACCGATTTCCAGACCGAGAATGCGGTCAACTGCTTCCCCTCGGGCGGTCAGCAACAGGACGGGAACCGACGACTGGCGCCGCAGCGCCTTCAGTAACTCAAATCCAGAACCGCCTGGCAGCATAACGTCAAGGATCACGAGCTCGTGCTCGCCCGCCAGAGCAGCACTCAATCCTGAAGCCTGATCGTAGGCCGCATCGACCTGAAACCCCTCGCCTTCGAGAAAGCGCTGCAGCAGGCTTACCAAGCCATGGTCGTCATCCACGATGAGCAGGCGATTCACCGGGGTTATTTTGCCTTTTCCCGCGCGCCCCGGCGGTGAAGAATTGTTTCGTGATGTATTTTGACCCTTCACAAAACTTAACTTTCCTTCACCCACTCTTAACCGCGCTGCCAGCCCCTATCCGGTCTAATGCTATTAGTGTGTAATAGTACTGCAACTGATGCGCCTGTTTGCAGTTATGGCACAAACATAAAGAGGGTGACATCCGCCCGAGCGGCGCGTCTGTCGCTGCTAGGAGGGTTGCTTGAAGAGACGGGGGATCTTCGCACTGGGACTGACGCTGGCGATCTGCGCTGCACTCACCGGGTGCGGTTCGAAGCAGGCGAAGAGCGCAAAAGCGGGTGGCCCGCCTCCTGCGGTTCCGGTCGGAGTGGCAACCGTCAAACAGGGTGACTTCAACGTCTACCTCGTCGGTCTGGGTTCGGTCGAAGCATTCTACACGGTGTCGCTGAAAACTCGCATTGACGGGCAGATCATGCAGGTCAACTTCCGCGAAGGCCAGGACGTTAAGACCGGCGACCTGCTCATCGTCATCGATCCGCGTCCCTATCAGGTAGCCCTGGACCAGGCCAAAGCCAATCTGGCGAAGGACCAGGCGCAGCTCGTCAACGCCAAAGCGCAATACGAGCGCAACAAGGTGCTCTACGAGCAGGGCGTCATTGCCAAGCAGGACCTTGACACGCTGGAGGCATCCTTCGGGACATACGAAGGCACCATCGCCGCCGAT
>CAZDYZ010000652.1:0-5620 GCA_964509525.1 uncultured Acidobacteriaceae bacterium | reverse complement strand
ACGCCTTCTGGCGGTATTCCCGCCGTCTTGCCGGTCATGATCCCAGCAAGCTCTTCTCAGACTGTTACTACCCATTGGTCGCAGGCGCGGCACTGAGGAACTTTGCGGCCAGTTTTAGCGCCTTGCCTGCGGGAACGCCTGCCCAAGCTCAATTAAGACATGAGATGCAGACGAAGAACTGGCGGGAGTACACCAGAATCATCGATGTGCCACGTTTCTATGTCCGCTATCGGTATCCATTCTTCGATTATGAGGTACTGGACTTCTTTCTGAAGCTGCCGCTTGCGATGCGCTATCAGGAAAGGGTGTACCTGGGCGTGCTGATAGACAGATTTCCGCGGCTGGCTGACATTCCGTATCCCAATCGTAAGTTTTCTGTTCGTGCCGAATATTCCTACCTCCGACCCTATTACAAAGTTAGAAATCAGCTTGGCCACTTTGTTGTGGACAAATTCTATAAGCATCTGGGCCGATTTGCTCCATCCTCGGCCATCAGCCATAACTCGGAGGCATACTGTGGGCCGTTGAAAGAGGAGATAAGCAGGCTGCTGCTAGAGGGAAACCGCAAGCGTGACTACTTCAAGCAGCCGTACCTGGAGGGATTGATTGACGCCCATGTCAATCGGCAGGCCGACCATAGCTTCTTGATTCATAAGCTGGTTACCTTCGAATTATTTCACCGGTTGCTGATAGATCCGGGCCAACCCGCCCGGCCAACACTAAACCTACTTTAGGCGGGCGGCGAATGCGGTTGCTGGCAAAAAACGGAGATCTTATGTTGGGAAGGGCTTCTCTGGGTCACTGTTTAGTTATCACGCTGCTGATTCTGACTCCTATCTTTCTTGCAATAGCTCCCCAGAGCACCGCACAGCGAAAGCTGGATGGCAGCAGATTTGAAGAGGTTCGCCAGGAAGATGCCGCACAAACGGCAAAGCGACGTTTAGTGATAGGAGCAGGGTGGGGAGCCGACAATCTGGCAAACATAGAGATCGGGCGTTCGCGGGGAAGGACGGTAGATTACCGGTTTGTCTGTGACCACACCGGCACCGTTACCACGGTGAGAGTCTTTTTCATCTTCCGCGGACCCGCAGCTCCTAATGGTTATTGGAACGGGGATGGTGGCACGATTCTGGTGCAGCTTGAGACAGATAATGGAGCTCCGAACCATCAACCGTCTGGCACAGTGCTCAGCTCCTACACTATCACCGACCCACTCACCCCGGGGCCAAATGAAAGAGTCGCCAACTTCAGATTAATTACCCTGTCACCAGCCAGCGTCCCTCTAACCAAGGGTAATACCTATCACATGGTATTCAGTAACATCGCTTCGGATCCGGTAAACAATTTTGTGAGTCTGGACGATATCGCGACAGCGGATGTAGGGGCCAACCTATGGCCGATGGTTTCTGATTCAACCTATGCGATGCTCTTTGGCGATAGGCCACCGCTGGTGGTCGCGTCACGCCATAGCCCCATTCTCAACGTTAATTATGACGATGGATATGTCCAAGGTAACGGCGACATTGATTCCATTGTTTATTTCGGCGTGGTGGGCGGCGGAAATATATCAAAGGTTGAGGAGGCCTTTACGGTTGACTCATCGAATTACACAGTTAACCGTTTGGCTATAAGGCTTGCCCCCACTAGCGTTGGGGCCGGCACGCTTACACTTTACGATAGCTCATTAAATGCTTTGGCCTCTGGCATGTTGCGGTTTCCGGTGGCATCGGGCCGGCAGTCATGGTATCTAGTTGATTTCTATCCGCCAGTAACTCTCACGGCCAAGACATCCTATACGCTGGTTCTGGAGATGATATCTGGTTCAGTTACTCCGCGACTTCTGGAACAGGGTACCCGCAAAGGATTCAAGAACGAAGGCTTTTCACAGCACTGCAACGCGTGGAAAGGGGCTGCGTGGGTTGGATGCTATGGCAATGCTCCTACCGACCTGGAGTATTACCTGGAAAGCGTCCCTTCACAAACGGGTATCACTCGCAGCCAGTAAATATTAGCAATCAGTAAAACGGAGGTAACAACTAACGTGGAAGAAAAGGGGTACAGGTGCACAGAAGCAGCTCACCGGTCAGTACGGCAGCTGCTTCCGCAGATCGCATCCTGGTGCCCTACAATTTGCCACCACGTTCGCTAAGAAAAGAGACCCACGCTCGGCAAGTTCGCCCTTAGGGCACGGTGGGCCCGTCTGCTTAGGGTAAGCGGTTCCAGATATCAGGACGGGAAGTAGGCATTATGGGGAACGAAGCGTGAACGCTAGCCAGATAAAGATGTTGAGCAGCCCCCTGGAGAGCTGGGGCAAGCGCCTAGGGAGTATCACGCTGGTGGAATCACCCGCTTGGCAATTGCCGGTCCTTCCCGTTGCCATCGGCGCCCACTGGACGGCCAGCCCGTTAGGTTGTAGCTGTGTCGCCGGGAAGCAGCCTGCTTTCTGGCAGTTCTTCAAGGGAATCATCAGGCGCGTTGCGAAAAAGACATCCGACTCGATGCGGACGCCGGCACTCAATTTCCTGCATTCTCGGCATCACATCGGATCTGATATCGCCCCGGCGTCGAAGTTGGACTGCATTACGGGGCCAGAGAGGCGAACACAGGAGGTGTCTCATGCATGAATCGCATACACAGGCTCGCCGGCTTTTTGACGAGACTGCAGCAGACTATCAGGTGCGCAGCCAGGCCAAAGTGCATAGGTTCAGCTCGCTAATATTTCAGCGCAGAATTGAGATCGTTGCGAGAATGCTCCGCCGGCTCTCCCCGAGCGGCGACATTCTCGACTTTGGCATGGGACCGGCTGTTTTTGGCCGTCTTTCAGTCGATCTGGGCTGGCGGTACGTCGGGGTCGATGTTTCTCCCGAAATGGTGCGCCATGCTCGCGCTTTGGCGCTTCCGAAGGCGGAGTTCCACGTGGGCGATCTGGATTTTCTGGAGGACCGCAAAGAACGTTTCGCAGCGGCCCTATCGATCGGCTTGGTGGATTACCTGGAAACCCCGGAACAGGGTATCGGAAAATTGGCGGACTCTGTGAAACCGGGTGGATGGCTCATCCTCTCGTTCCGAAATCGTTGGTCGCTGCCGAGAATCCTGCGGGACGCGGCAAAGTATTGTCTTCGTCGGTTTCGCTTGAAGTCAGATCGGCGTGCGTTCTTTTCCCCGGTCCACGAACACTCCTTTGATTTCCGCAGCCAACTGTATCCGCTTCTGGACCGCTCAGGATTTGACGAATTCGAAGTCCGATACTTCAATTGCTCACCTTTCTTTTTCGATTTTCCCATGCCCGGCGCCCTCTGGCGTCTGTGGCGCAGTGTCGATGCTGTGCTGTGCGCCTTGCCGTTGCGAGCGATGTGTTCCGGCGGGGTGATGTGTGCCAGACGTGCCGGAGGCAGTCAGTGAGGTCCGTCTGGCTGATGTACCACAACGTCTGGGCATCTGCACCTGATCCCGACGTACCGCGCTCGGCATCGATGTACCATGTCTCGCGCGCCCTCTTCGCCAGGCAGCTGCGGGCCATTCGGTCTTCCGGATGCCCCACCATCACGGTCGGGGAATTCCTGCGGATCCCGCGCGCGGACCACACCGTGGTCATCACCTTCGACGATGGCTGGATGGGAGCATTTGAGACGGCGATTCCCATGCTGCATGAACAGGGTATGGCAGCGACATTTTTTGTTACCCGCGATTTCGTTGGCAGAAGGTGGTTTTGTAATCGGGGGACGATCTTATCGGCGGCCCAGGCCGGCATGGAAATCGGGATCCACGGAACGACTCACCGTATGTTGTCCGAATGCACATCGCATGAGATCCTTGCCGAGATCCAGAACTGTAAGTGGTATCTTGAGTCGCTTCTCGGGCGAGCTGTGGAGGTCATGTCTCTGCCTGGCGGCGATGTGAACTCGCGTATTATCTCCTGCGCCGGGGAAGCCGGTGTTTGCTGCATCTGCAATTCCGCCCCGGGTGTTAATCGACATTACACCAGTCGGTTCCACCTCAATCGGATTGCGATCCGGGACAATACGACAGAAGCAATGGTCGCGCGCTTTTGCAGGTTTCAAGTCATGCCTGAATTGGTGCGCTGGGCGGCATTGCGCGGTCCCAAAAAGGTGCTGGGAATGCGGAACTACTCTGTTCTACGAAGAGCTGTCCTCGGAGAGCGCCTGACCGATGCCAACCGGATATTCAGTCCCTAGTGGAAGCGTTCTGGGAAAACGCTGGCAACGGAGCCTGCCCGATTTACGCACATGGTCGAATATCTCTGAGTTTTCGGTAGTTCAAGACCAGAAAATCTTCCTGCAGTGCAGAGATGTTTTTCGCGGGGTAGAGGAACTGCCCAGCCAGACTGTGCAGGGTCAGGACCCATCCCGCTACACCCTCTAACTACTAGAGACCGACCAGGTGTCGGGTTCGGAGAGCTGCGCGCGGACTATTCGGGCCGTTTTCTAGTATCGAATGACAAGTGGTAGATTGGGCCTCAGATCCTTCGATTCTTGTCGCTTCCCGTCGTCGAAAGTCAACTCCACTATCCATTCATCGCCCGGCTTGATGCTGAGAAGGTGCTGTTTCTGCATGTATGTGAGTGCAGCGATAGGCTGGTATGTCTTGGGTGAGATGAGTTGCGTCGCGGTGATCCGGCGGACGCCGATGGAATGGTGATAGAGCTTGGCACGCGCCGCTTGCTCCCCGATGTCGCTCAGAGCGAGAGGTTCGATGAACAGGGCTGGGCTTCGTGTGTCGTCACGCGGAGTCAGCATCTCCATCACCGAGCCCTTCGGCATCCAGTCGGCAGTCCACGTCCAGATGGGGAGCGGCAAAGCTTCGTTCGACGACGTGGTGTGCCGAAAACCAAGGCCGATGGGGCACCAGCCACTGGTTCGCCAGAATTGGCGCTGGTGGTACTTCTCTGCCGCCCGCTCCATGCCCGGAGACACCGGAACTTTGGGATCGGGCCACATCAGTTCGAGGTATGTGTTGTCCAACTCCACCGTGATCGATGAGGTGCCAGTCCCTTCGTGGTGGTTGACGTCCTTCGATATCTGGAAGCCCACACGTTCGAGCGCAGACCGTTCTGGTGCGTCTGGCGAAACCATAATCCAAATATGGTCAAGCTCGATTCCAGGGCTGGATGCTGGCGGGGCGACAGTGGCGGACGCAATTGAAACTAGGACCCCGAGCAAAAGGGCTCTGCTCATAGACTCATCATTATAGTGATCAGGCTTGCATGAACAGCCCTTGACAAGATAGAAGATCTACATTCCGGCACCTTCCGTTTTCCGGTTTTGAAGTGATAATCGTTGGCCGCTTTTGCAGCGGTCACCGAGGAAGAGGCTGCTCCTGGCTTGTTTTACCCGCGTTCGCCCCAAATGTAATTCTCGGCAGCCAAAGAACCTCTTGCTTAGCGCATCATATTTTGCGAAGAAGGTAGGTAAAAGGGCACGGGGACCTGATTATCAATGTGGGAATACAGAATTGTTACTAGACGAAACTTAGGGTTGCATGATGAGGTGCGCTAGTGCTCTTGCAACAAGCGCCGCAATGATGATTACGAAACCTGCAGTAATTATTGGTAATTGTACAATCCTGTAACGGCTCCGCCCTACTTCGTAAAGCGCGCACC
>CAZDYZ010000651.1:0-3025 GCA_964509525.1 uncultured Acidobacteriaceae bacterium | reverse complement strand
CTGACCGGATAACTTTCGATTTTGGTGTTTTCGAATGGCGACTCCAGCTGCGGGGCATGCCGGAACAATGGAAGGGTACACAGAATGTAGACTACTGTGATGAAGGCGATGTGGCCGGCGTAGGATTCAAACACACGCTCGCCACCAATGCCGGTGCGAATGAAGTAATCGGGTCGGAGCGGAACCGGTTGCGCGGTAATGTTGACCGGTGGTGGCTCGCGCCGCAGCAGAAAGTCGCCTAGATTGCGTAGGAAAACTACCCGCCACGGCTCCAATTCGCATAACAGCACTGGAACATCGTGCGCTGAAAAATCGCGCTGGGGCTGGTCTGCGCTGCCGTTTGACATCATTCTCCGCCCGGCGGGTCGGTACCGGGGATTATAGCGGAAAATCCGCACCCTCGGTCGCGGCGAAACAAAATATGCAGAATGTCATTCGAAAGGCGCACGTGCGATGTGTCTTCCTGATCTGCTTGTCGCAGGTAAGACCATCTTCTACCCGATCGACACGGGCAGGAATTTTTGCGCTCACTTTTTGGAATTCCTCTTTCACCGTCGCGCATCCACATGAAATGATGATTAGGGGAGCAATCATGGTCCGGCGATGTCTGGCTTCAATCGCGCTTATGGTGTCGTTCTTAACCTTTGTGGTTACTCCGCTGCCACCTCGATCAGCAGCGCAGATCCCGGGCAAAGCCAACAATGCTGACACAGATCCTTCCGGCATGTATTCGTTTCTACGGGAAGGCGAATTCGTGCAGATCACCGTGGAGGACGGCAAGGTCTCCGGTTACGTCTCGCGATTCGGTGATACCGAGAGCGACAAAGACACATTCATCGATCAGTTCTTTGACAAGGCGTCGCTGGATGGCGATCGTCTGTCGTTTACCACCAAGACGGTGCACGGAACCTGGTACGAATTTACTGGAGTCGTCACGAAAACGGCTGGCAAACAGCCTGCCCAGGAAGCTTATCGCGTCATCACAGGGACGCTGATCCAGCACACGACCGGCGCCAATCATGCGGACAAAACCAGGCAACGGGAACTGGCGCTCAAGTCCTTCCCGCAGGAGGCAAGCAAACCGTAGCATTGCAGTCTGTCTCCCGCTGCCGCTGGCAAGAGGGCCTCAAGCCAGGAGTGCAGGCAGTAATGGTTATGCCTCCGCTTGTCGTAGACCAAGAGCGCTGGCCGAATCGAAGATGACGATTGATCAGGACAAGACTTTAGGCCAGGTCATCGGCAGCTGCTTGAACAATCGCAACCTAAGTAAAGTCAAGATGATGCGCGATCCACTCGCAGTGACGGCTCCCGGCACTATCTCCCGCGTGCATCCTTGGCAGGATGAGTTGACATCTTCTGCTCAATGGCGGCGACGTGATCGCCTTCCATTTCATTCAGCTCACGGTAGAGCTGACGCAACGGCCCCGGCGCAGTTTTTTCTACCAGAGTAGCGTAGTATCTTTGCGCCGAGTCTTCCGCGTCGAGTGCCACCTGCAGAGCGCGATCGCGTGCCTTCACCTTGCTCAGTTCTGGAGCGGCAAAGAGATCCACCTTTTCAAGCCTGGGTACTTCAATCAGCTCTACCAGATCTTCTTCCGTCAAGGCGCATCGGCAGCTTCCGTATTGCTCCATGTACCGGCTCTGCAGCTTTGAGCTGTGCTCTTTTTCTTCGGCTGCCATATCGCAGAAGACACCGGCAATCTCCAGTGACTCGCTGTCGCGGAACTCGACAAACATCTCCGCAAGGCGATGGTAGAGTTCGGCATTTCGTTCCTCGATGAAGATGGCGACGTGCAGGGCTTCCTGAGGATCCAGGGAAGCAAAATTTCGTTTCATTGGCCCGCTCCGGGAGATGCTGCCCTGTGCCGCATTCTACCCGCTGAGGGACACCCAGCGGTCCACAACAAGGAGAAGTTTAGTAGTTGGGTTCCAAAACGGGACGCCCCAAAGCCTTCTGGCTGGCTGGTAGCTAGTAATCCTATTCTTTTTCTTTGCCTGGGTCGCCTCGGGTCTTCTTCTTGGCCCTGTCTGCTTCGATTCGTGCTATGGTTCGCCTGAGCCAGTGCTTCAAGTTTTCGTGCAACTCCTCTTCCGTTTGGTTGGATGTGGCGACTGTCACTCCCTGCCGATTGAGGGGAATGTGGTGACACGGAACGTCTTCGGTACGGTATTCCTCGGGGACAAAGTCATACAGCAGACATTCATGACAGGCATGCGGGCTCGTGGGATCGCCGTGGTTGGGGCAGGTCAGCGAGTCCTGAAAGATGGAAGCCGGTCCCCAAGGCGTGCTATACCAATTTCCATAGCCTCCCTGCTCCAGAAAGTTAAGTTCGTAGCGCAATACTTCCAGCACGTCGCGTTTGTCCTCCGACATAACCCCTCCGCGGGTTAGCCATCTTCACCCGCTGTCCCTCTTCGGCAATTGTGGGCTGTCGGCATACCGAACGGCTGTGATGCTGCTCACGTCCAGTTGTGATGTGTGTGTGCTGCCTGGGTCGCATCGCTAGGACGTTGCCGGGCAGGTCTGCTGCAGCAGTTTTTGCCGCCGCTGGCTCGAGCCCGGCCAGTAAGAAGAAAGCACTTGTGGCAGCTATTCCCGCCCTTTATGCTTCCTGATCTCTACATTCAGGCGTTTGATCTTCTGATTGAGCGTGGAGAGAGGAATGCGGAAGCGGTCAGCGGCTTCCGTTTGGTTCCAGGCACACTTTTCCAGCATGTCGCTAATGATGCGGCGCTCGCAATCCTCTATGATCTCGAACAGCGAGGCGTCAGGCGGGTGACCCAGCATGGCAAACTTGCCGCCGCGGCCGATCAGATTGTCAGGAAGCAGATCAACGGTAAGGTTGGCTCCCGTGGCTAACACAACGGCGCGCTCCAGTACGTTCTCCAATTCGCGCACGTTGCCCGGCCAGTCGTAATCCAGCAGCGGCCGAAGCGCTTCCGGGGTTACACGCAACGGAAGCCGGTCGTTCTCTTCCGCATACTTGGCAATGAAGTACTCCACCAGCAGCGGGATGTCATTCTT
>CAZDYZ010000650.1:0-1866 GCA_964509525.1 uncultured Acidobacteriaceae bacterium | reverse complement strand
CACGTGGTGCTGTGTTTCGAAGGAATCTCCGAACTGGCAGCGACGGAGATCGAGGACGAACAGCTCTGGGACGGGCAAGCGCGATCCTCGCGCTATCAGGATTTCTCCAAGGCCGGATTTGTGACTCCGCCGGAGTTCGATGCTTCCCAAGCAGCCGACTATCAACAAGCCGCCGGCGATTTGTTAGCGGGCTACAACGAGATTCACGCAAAAATTTTCGATTATCTCGCCGAAAAACTCCCACGGCCCGAGGCCATGAGCCCGCAAGCGTATCATCGCAACGTCAAGGCGAGGGCGTTTGATGTGGCGCGTTATTTGTTGTGTCTAGGCATCCCCACTGGCGTGGGGCAAGTAACCAGTATTCGAACGCTGGAGCGGCAAGTGCGGCGCTTGAAGACGTCGGAGTACGAAGAACTGCGCGGCCTAGCCGGCGAGATTGCCGAAGCGTGCGCCGCAGAACCGTGCCTGCGATGGGAATCGATGCCGACCGAAGCGGTGGTCCCGACTCTTGCCCGCCATCTGGATGCTGACGAGCATATCGGACAGAGCCGCGAAGACGTGCGGGTGTGGGCAGCGCAGAATCTCGGCGCACACGGCTCCGGAGCGCCAGTGGACGATGTGGATCTGATCAAACCCAGTGATGCGGTGGCCGACGTGGTAGCTACGTTACTCTATCCGGTGACGGGCTGGCCGTATCGCGAGTTATACGGGCTGGCTTGCTCCTGGAGCGGGGCGCGAAGGAACGAGGTAATTGACGTAGCGCTACAATCCAGATCCAAGCGAGACGAGTTACTCCGAAATTTTCGAAACGAGCCGTATGTTTTCGATATCGTGATGGATATTGGCGCTTATCGCGATCTTCACAGACACCGGCGATGCCAACAGTTCCGGCAAAGTTACTCGACAAAACTCGGTTTCGCCACTCCGGACCTAATTAGAGAGGCTGGCGTTAGCGAACGTTACAGCGGTCTGTTAACACAAGTTAGTAACGTTGCACAGGCGCTGCCTGCTCCCGGCGCTCATTATTTGATCCCTTTCGCGGCCCGGTCACGTTTTCTCTTCAAAATGGATTTCGCGGAGGCCGAATACATCGCTCGGCTGCGATCTGGAGTGAAGGGCCACTTCAGTTATCGCAAAATTGCCTGGGAAATGAAGCAAAAGATGAGTGCGCTCGAACCGGAGCTTGGCCGCCTGATGGAAGCCACTCCGCCATGGGTAGAAGATCCTCTGCAGAGGTAACTTGCTGGAAAACCTGAGTCTGCCATGCGACAGGGGTAGTCAACAATTGAACTGCCGCAAGTAAAAGTTTCCAGCCCGCGACTTCGATACGGTTGGAAAATCCACCGAATTACAATCACTTCCGCTTTTGGCAGCAAAGCTGCCAGATGTAAGGACAGGTTACGGCAATGAGCCGAGACTGTTTTAAACCGTGCGGTTGCATGATGTGATCGCAAAGCGGCAATTAACTCAAAGAAGGAGTACATATGAACCGTTTAGTTGTTGCAATGGCATTCGCCGGATTGGTCGGAATTGCGCTCGCACCGAGCGCCCGCGCGGATGAATGGAACAAGTTAACAATAATGACCGTGAATGAACCGATCCAGGTTCCCAATCAAGTGCTGCCGCCTGGAACATACGTCATCAAGTTGCTCGATTCCCCGTCGGATCGGCACATCGTTCAGATCTTTAACAAAGACCAGAGCCACTTGTTCACAACCATACTGGCCATCCCGAACTATCGGATCCAACCGACCGGCAAGACCGTTTTCACTTTCTGGGAAACGCCTCCCGGGCAACCGAAGGCTCTGAGGGCGTGGTTCTATCCAGGCGACAATTTCGGACAGGAGTTTGCCTATCCGAAGACTG
>CAZDYZ010000649.1:0-6797 GCA_964509525.1 uncultured Acidobacteriaceae bacterium | reverse complement strand
CGAAAGCGTTCCTCCGGGGTAACTACCTCAAGATGCTCGGATCCTACACCTGGCGGGACTCGGGAAGCCCGCTCACAACATTTTAGGCTGAACCGATATCCAAGGGGGCAGGACTGTTATCCCGCCCTTTGTGTTTTGTCGACCATCGGCGATATGGCGGTTCTGACAACTGGCAACTGATCATTTTTTTTGCTGCGGCTGCTGCAGGACAATGACCAGCACGCGCCCATCGGATTTGATGTCACCGCCGGTTGCGGTCTTGGCGGACTTGATGGGGTTCGACCGCGTCATATAGTCCATTGCCTTGACCTCTCCCTCTTCCTTTAAGGTAGCTCCAATGAAATCTCGCTCGTTGTCCACGTCCTGATCGATTTTGTGGGTGATCGCGTGCGCCGAACGCTGGTCACGTTCGATGCCGATGTCGTGTGTTCCGGCACCAACCCAGATCGTCTGCGAGGGCGTGCCTACCGACACACTCCAGATGCGGAAATGGTGCCGTTGCGCCGCCACCAGCACAGGATCCGTGCGCTCATAGCCAAAGTCCTGTGGACGTCCGTACAAGTAGAGAATGCTCATCGGCACAGTCACGTAGGAGTTCTTCTGCAACGTCGCCAGCAAAGCGTTGACCACGGCATCTTTGTTGTTCTTGTCCGCCTGAACCCAGCCTGCAGCCTTGAGCGCGGCGGTTACTTGCTCCTGCGAGCCGACGATCACGAAGTTCACCAAGTCTCCGGGATTGCCACCTTCTGGTTTGTCCGTGACGCGGTACGGAAGCTTCTGGTCGAGCTGCGCGAACAGCGGCTTGAAGTCGTAGTTGGTCTGGCTGGCAGCAGCAGCCGCCCCGGGCGTGCGATCGATACGGACTTCGTATTTGCCGTCGGGGGATTGCGTCGGGTCTTGGTTGATGCCCAGATACAACCGTCCCCCTGCAGGCACGGTCATGGTGCCGTCGGAGCCGACAAAAAATGGGGTTGCCGCGTCGTTGTTGCCGATGCGACCAACCAGCGCTCCGCGTCCCGCGCTGGGAACCATCAAGGGACGTAATGTATCAACCCACCCGCGCTCTACTCCCTCCGGAGTCACACCGGTGTCCTTGCCCATGTTTACAGTGCCCTTGGCGGTGATATGTAACTTGTCGCCAGCATTAACGTCCATGTTCGTATCAATCCATTTCGGGCTGCCGCCGATGGTGAGGTTTGCGCTATTGCTGTTCGCGCCGTCGGCGATGACGGTTGCAACAACGTCCGCTTGCGCGCGGTCGACTCGCCAGAAAGGGCTACTCGCTAGCAAAACGGCGGTCAATGTCCAGCGGGTACACCTCATGTGACTGCTGGGGCTCCTCAAGGAAAGTATACCCACACCTGCGCGGGGGTATGCAGGATTTCGCCAGCCGGCAAATGCAAAAAACATGGACTGCTTTGTCCTCAGCTATGGTACCAGTGCGGCTGCTTTTTCTTCCGCTTCCGCAACCGCACGCAGGGAAAGATGTTCGCGCCGCGCCAGGGCAAGACCCGTCGGAATTACCGACATGAACGTAATCGCCCAGATCAGGATTCCGCAGCTGACGGCGAGTTCCTGCTCGATACCGAAGCCCGAATGAAGCATGCTGATGGTCGCCAGTTGCGAGCCACCGCCGACAGCTGGCAACTGCAACATGGAGCCAACCATGCTCGATCCCATCAACACCACCTGATGCGCCAGCGTCATCCGGCGCAGCTCCCCGGGGTAGGCGTGGGTAACCGCGTAGTAGGCAAAAGCAATCAGCACCCACATGAAGATCGAAACCACAGTCAACTGCAGAGCGGAGCTGAAGTTGTGGATCGTTTTTAGTCCTTCACTGAAGAAACGTATCTTTTCGCGCAGGTGATGGGCAACTTTGGGAGCAAATCCCGCAAAGACGCCATGCAGGAACGCGCCGACGCGCTCGCCGGAGCGGCGTACCACAAAGACTCCGGCGAACAATGCGGCCACCAGCACCAGCAATAAGACGGCGGCTTCCCGTAAGCCGTGGTAGAAGGAAAGAGCGCGCAGGTCCGGAGACAGAAAACTCAACGCCAACAGCACTGCGAAGGCACCCATGTCAAAGATCCGTTCCACACCCCAGACCGCAATCTGTGAGGTAAAAGTGAGACGCTCCTTCTTCGCTATGATGTAAGGTCGGATCATCTCACCAGCCCGGCCGAGCAACGCCAGTGCAGAGAAGCCGACAAACTGCGGTGCCAATAGCCGTGCTGTGGTCGTCTTGCAAACCGGTTCCAGGAAGATGCGCCATCGCACTGCCCGCAGAACATAGGCGAGGTAAGTGAGAGCGATTCCGGCCAGCAGGCCAAGCGGGTTGACGTGGTCGGTGCGACTCCAGAAGACTCCCCAGTCAAAATTTCTCCAAGTGCGAATCTGCAGGTAAATCAGCAGGCAGAGCACGACCAGCACAATACTGAGGACAGAGATGCGGTTTTTGGTCATGCAAACATCAACCGAGTCGCGGTTAAGCCAGTGGTCAAGGTAAATGAGAGGCTTGGCGGGGTCAAACCGGAATTACTCGCTCCCCGCGGCGGAATGAGGCGCTGCTTGCGCGATCACGGCCTTGCTCGCAGATTCGCGGCTAACCGCTGGCGTTTGTCGCTGGCCCCGGTGTTTCGCCAGCTTCTTGCGATTGTAGTCCTTGATGACGCGTGCCACGTAGGCGCGAGTCTCATAGTAGGGCGGCACGCCTTTGTATTGCTGAACTCGCTGCGGCCCGGCATTGTACGCGGCCAGAGCCTTGATCATGTCGTTATCGTAAAGCAGCAGTAATTCGCGCAGATACCGCACGCCCCCATCGACATTTTCTGCCGCATCGAAGCTGTTCTTGACGCCCAGCTTGCTCGCGGTCTGCGGCATCAGCTGCATCAGTCCCTGTGCGCCTTTGCGCGAAACCGCGTGCGGGTTGTTAGCACTCTCGGCGCGGATGACGCTGGCAATAAAGTCGGCATCAACCTGGTTACGCGTGCTGGCTTCACTGACAATCGATTGCAAGTCGGCAGACTTTTGTGTCTCAGAAGAGGTCTCCTGTGGCTCGGGCGGTGCAGGCTCGAAACCCACGATCTCCCCTGAGGGGACATCGATGTAGCCACTGTCGGCCGCTTCACTCATGTAGAGGCGGGTGGTCTCACCCACGATTTCGTGTCGTTGGTGACGGATGCTGAATCCGTTGCGCAAGTTTGCAATTTCCGCGGCGTGCACTTGTACCGCGATCACCATTCCCACGAGGCTGAATTGTAAGTATCTACGCATCCACGCTCGCTGCGTTGGCGTCCAGGGCCCGTTCGATGGCTGCGGCGACACCGCTTTCGTCGTTATCCAGGGTTACCGTCCAACCGTTTTGTTTGAGATCATCGGACGCGTTACCCATGATCACCGGATGCCCCGCAAAGGTCAACATCTCAATGTCATTGTAATTGTCGCCGATGGCCATGACCTCGGAACGATCGAAACCCCGGTAGTTGGCCCATCGCTCCAGCGCATGCCCCTTCGAGCAGCCATCGTTAAGAATATCAACAATACACAAGTTGCGCGCCTCGTATTGCGTACGTAGCATCGTGAACTCGGTGGCAAAGTCGCACGCCATGAGCTGTTCCTGAGCACGCCGCATCAATTCTATCGGCCCGCAGAACATGGCTTGAATAGGATCCTCCGTCAGAGCTTTCTCGATAGGGCTGATGTACTCGATATAGGGCGCATTCTTCTCCATCCAGCGCTGGATTACGCCGAAGAGGTGCTCGTGATTCTCACAGACGATGCCACCGATGCCTTCGCGATCAAAGGTGAGGACCATATGATTGCGGAACTGCTGCATGTGCCGACACAGCTTAATGGCCGTCTCCTTGGGCAGGAGGTCCTGGTGAAATAGTTCGCCGTTCGTTGAACGCGTCACCGCGCCATTTGAGCTGATGAGCCAAAGGTCGAAGCCCAGCGACTTCGCGATCGGCAGGGCAAACTTGTGTCTGCGTCCCGTTCCCAGAACGATCTCAATGCCGGCCTCGTGGGCTCGGCGCAGGGCATTCAGGTTGGCATCGGAGATCTCGACCTTGGAATCCAGCAGCGTACCATCAATGTCAATCGCGATGAGACGGATCGGGCTCTTCACAAGCTAATTCTAGCAGCCGGCAGTTATCGGCTTGCGAGGAGGAGAGAATTCCATCTGGCGCGGATGCCTTGAAGCGATGCAGGATCAGTAAGAAAGAGGCAGGCTCTGGGTCAGTCGCTTCCGCCATCTTGAAGCTTGCTATCTGTCGATGCTGAAACTTTGGGGAAAGCATCTAGCATTGACTCCAACGGCGCCAGAACCTGAGAGCACGGGCCCAGCCCGCCACCCTCTATCCAACGACAACTGTTGGCTAAATTTCAGCGCTTTCGCAGGGAAAGGCGACCCGGCCGCTTGCATGTTATGGTCGCAGCGGCATCGCAACGATGCCGGTTTGGGGCCGCGGGCTCTTCCGCCTGATCCGTTTGAACAACCGGTGCACGGGATCGCAAAGAACAAACCGCATGATCCAGGGCGGCCATCCACCGATTATGTCTCGGGGTTCCTAAGTTTCACTGCACTCTTGTTGGCCTCGAGGAACTCACGTAACTGGTCAACCTGGTCAAGCAGCCTGATCCATTGCTCGTAATAAAGAGTGACCGGGAAGCGGCCCAGACCATACACACTCACGCCTCCCTTTTCGCTCACCCTGAACTCCAGGGCGCCCCGCTTTCGGCTCTGGACCTGTTTTTCCAGCTCCGCCAATTTGGCTTTCAGTTCTTCGTAAGTCGGTTCGGCCATCGCTATCTCACCTCTCAAGATTCATGAAACGTGGGGAATCACTGCTGGTCCCATTCCAATTGTCGAGAGCTCCGGCAGGGAGTCTCGGAATCATGTTACCCGGTTTTGAGGCCGGCTGAATGTGACCTACGGCCGTGACTGTCGTGAGCAGCGTTTCTGGCTACAGCTGGGAACTCGGGGAGCCCTGCATGCGTCCAATTCGTTAGTATCTTGAGGGAACCGCTGCGCAGTCGATTCTCTGTTGCGATCGATGCCTGGCTGCTATGCTTTCATCATCCAAGCGGGTGAGGACTATGCAGTTTCCGGATCCATTACAGCGGACGTTGTGGAGCTGCCGGGCGATACTGTGGACTGCGAGCTGGCTTGTGCCTGGCAGGTGGCGCACCGAATGGCGCGGCCAGCAGATGCGCCAAGTCTGGCACTGGGTCAATTTCCTGGCTGAGTCAGGTCAGCTCAATCGAGAAACCAAACTCCAACTTGCCACCCATTGCTGGGGAATGTTCCCGGCTGCGTTCTGGATCCGCTACGACCGTGAGCAATTCCTGCGTCGCATGGAACGCCTATTCCGGGCGCCGGAAACCTGCCTGGTTCTCGCCACCCTGCTCGTGCTCGTGGTCTTGCTTGCCGGTGGGTTTATTCCCGCTGCGAGGTCGCGCTTGTCATCTGCAATCTCACGCCCGGACCGAGTCTGCGTCATCACCCTGAACGGCAAGTTTAGGCGCGTTCACTCAGAAACCCTGCTCGACCTGGCATCGGCTTGGAAACGCAGCAGGCTGCTCGATACCGTCGCACCTTATTCCTGGGGCCCGGGAAGGCTGGCTGGTGCCCGGCGGACGGTTCCGATTCTGACGGCGCGGGTGGTGCCCGAATTTTTCCAGCTCCTCGGCGTAAGTGCGGCCTTGGGGCGTACATTTCGTCCCGACGACGCACAGATTTGCTTGAACTGCATTGTGCTCAGCAGCGAAATCTGGGAGCTCCAGTTCAAAAGCGCTGCAACCATAGTCGGCCAGCGAATCTTGGTTGATGGCGGTGAAAGGATCGTGATCGGTGTCTTACCCCAGAACTTCCATCTGGTTTCGTCGGAAATCGCTGTTTGGAGCCTTCTGGATCCGACGGCACCCCCGTTCAGCAACTTTATGGAGCGAATTGGGGCTGTTGCTAGAATGAACAGCGGGGCGAACGAGACCCAGGTCGAAGCCGACCTCACGGACCTCAGCGAAGACGCTGGCTATGTTTTTCCGGCTTCACTGTTGTCGGTCACCTCCGCACAAGAAGAAATGCGCCACTCGATTGAGACTTACTTGTTGTTCTTCCTGCTGGCTGTGACCAGTGCCGTGTGGATTGTCTATGCACGTCAATCCGACCGCGGTCTGGGCCTCCCTCCCGCGAGCCTGGCTGCTCGTTGCCGCTGGTGGGCATTTCTTGTCGCCAAGTCTGTCCCGCTGCTGATGGCTACCTGCTTGCTGGCGTTAGCCAGTGTGCGTTGGCTGTCTGCTCAGATAATGGGCTCGATGTATCCCATGGTTGACGGCCTTGCTCTGTGGCTCTTCCTGATTCTGTCGATTGTGCCCTTGTCTTGGTCCATTCACGATCAGCAAAAGCGCTGCCGCGCCTGTTTGCGCCGCTTGGGAAGTCCCATCCGGGTTGGAGCTGCCGGCCACGTTTTGTTGAACTGGTCAGGAACCGAAATGGTGTGCAGTGAAGGTCACGGGGTCCTCTACCTGTCCGATTCGCCGACCAACTCGCTGGAGCGCGACCGGTGGAACACGTTTGACGATTCTTGGGCGGACTTGTTCCGCAACCCGGACAACACCCGGTAAGAGGAAGGGCGTCCAAAGGAATCGAGATCGGATGTTGAGGGAGCGTGCTAGGCGCTGTCGGCTGCGTGCATCTCTCGCGCGATTGGCAACTGGATTCTGAATCGCGACCCCTTGCCCACCTCGCTGGTGACGTCTATATGACCGCCATGCGATTCCACGATACGGCGTGCCAG
>CAZDYZ010000648.1:0-5924 GCA_964509525.1 uncultured Acidobacteriaceae bacterium | reverse complement strand
GGGGCTTTCGCATGCTGCCGCTGGTCGGCGATCCCGATGTGCGAACGCGGGTCATTCAACTGGGCGCGATTGCGACCTTCGTTTTCCTGCTAGCCGGTGCGTGCCGCCTGGCGCGTTTCAACATCCAGGTGAATCCGCAGCCTTCAAATCCCGGCCGACCGGGGCGCAAGTATTTTGTGGGCATGCCGATCCCAGCCGGTGCCGGTGCAGTTGCCGCCGTGGTTCATCTGGTTGAGGGTAATCCGTTGCAAATCTGGTGGCTCTCCATAGGATGGGGCGTGTTCGTATCAGCCTTAGCCTTCCTGATGGTCAGTACTTGGCGGTTCTTCACGTTGAAGGGGATCAATTTCCGCCAGCCGCAGAACTTCCGCTGGCTGATTGTGATTGGCGTGGTAATCGCGCTGATATGGTTCTCTTCACAATATGTGCTGTTCGCCCTGGCCCTGGTGTATATCCTTTCGGGGGTGCTCGCCCGGCTTTCATTCGTCTTCCGCCGATCCACGGTGCCGACCCCGCCGCCTCAAGACGAGGTATCCCGAGCCTGATGAAAAAAGAAGCAAATCACGGCGGAGTTCGTACGGAGGGCGGGCACTGGGGCGGGATGTTCCGCGTTGCGATTGTGGGTGCCGCCACGCTGAAAGGTCGGGAACTGAAGGACATCCTCGGCGACCGCAGTTTCCCTGCGCAGGATGTGCGTCTGCTCGACGACGAGGAATCGCTGGGGCAACTGGAGGCAGTGGGCGAGGAGCCCACGTTTATCCAGAGCGTATTGCCCGAGCATCTGGAGAATGTGGACTTCACGTTTTTTGCCTGCGAGGAAAACTTCACACGCAAGACCTGGCAAATGGCGCGTAAAGCCGGCAGTGACATCATTGATCTCTCCTATGCTCTGGAAAAGGAGAAGGGTGTACAGATGCGAGCACCCTGGATCGAACGTGAACTCAACATTCCTCCCAAGGTGGACTTTGCGGTGGCTCCGGTAACCATTGCGCATCCCGCCGCTGTGGTGCTGGCTCTGTTGATGCTTCGCGCGCAAAAGGCGGGCAGCATCACGCGCGCCGTAGCCACCGCTTTCGAACCCGCTTCCGAGCACGGCAAGCGCGGCATGGACGAGTTGCATGAACAAACCGTTAACTTGCTGTCCTTCCAACAGCTGCCCAAGGGTGTGTTCGATTCCCAAGTGGCGTTCAATCTTCTGGACCGCTATGGGGAGCGCTCTCTACCTTCGCTGGAATCTGTGGAAAACCGTATCCAGCGCCACTTTCGCAGCATCGTGAACGACAAGCTGGAAGTACCTTCTTTGATGCTGCTGCAAGCGCCCATCTTCCATGGGCACGCGTTCTCGCTGTACATTGAGATGGAGCAGCGGGCACAAATAGCAGAGCTAACGGCCGCACTTTCCGGCGAGCATGTGGACCTGCTCCAGGCAGGGGAAGAATCTCCCAGCAACGTAAACGCCGCCGGCCAGGAGCAAATACAAGTGTTCGCGCGGCGCGATTCGCAAAATGCCAGAGGGTTCTGGATATGGGCTGCCTCCGACAATCTACGTATTGCGGCCCTGACCGCTGCGGAGAGCGCGGAAAGCATGATCGCCGCCCGTCCGCGAGGCACGGTGCAGTAATGGCAAGACGATTTGTCGATCAGGGTGTGGTTTTCTGGATAACGGCTCTGTTGCTGATTACCACAAGCTGCGGCTACCACACCAGCGCTCACAGTGTCCGTCTGCCATCGGACGTGCACACAATCTATGTACCGGCTTTCACAAATTTGACGCACACCTACCATATCGAGGAGACGCTCACCGCAGCCGTGGTCCGCGAGCTGCGGAGTCGGACTAGCTATCGGATTGTGACCAGCAACGACGGCACAGCGGACGCTACCCTGACTGGAGCCGTCACCCTCACGAACATTGCTCCGCTGACCTACAACTCCCAAACCGGAGGCATTTCCTCCTCTCTGGTTTTTGTCGCGATGAAGGTGTCATTGATAGGTCGCAACGGAAAGGTACTCTGGGACAATCCCAACCTGCTTTATCGCGAGCAATACCAGATTGCAAACAACGGCAGGGATTTTTTTGAGGAACAGGGGCCGGCGCTGGACCGGCTTGCGTCCAACTTCTCGCAAACCCTGGTCAGCGACATTCTGGAGGCTTACTAAGGGTGCGCAGCTTCGCGGCAGCAAATGGTTTTGTGGCCGACGTCAAAGCCCGCAAGCTGGCCCCCGGCTATGTCTTCCTTGGCGATGAGGTGTTCTTCCGCCAGCGCTGCCGTGACGCCATCCTGCAACATCTAGTGCCAAAGGAAGTGCGCGAACTGAGCCTTTATGACATGGACCTGAGCGAGATTGATCTGCAACAGATCCTAGACCGCGCCCGAACGCCCTCGTTAATGTGTCCCTTCCAGGTGTTTTTCATTCGGGGAGTGAAAAACCTCTATGGCCGTGGGAAACACGATGACGAATTCTCTGCCATCGCAGAGTACTTCCGAAATCCCAATCCGGACGCCTTGCTGATTTTTGTTGCCGACCATATCAGAATTCCGGCTGACGCGCGCCGCATGGAGTTGACGGACAAGGAGCGCTACCAACGCATCCGTGAAACCCTGGGCGAGTACTGTACAGTCCTGGAATTCGCCCGCGTGGCCGAGGGTGACGCGGTGAAGTGGGCGACCGACGCAGCCAACGCCGAACAGGTCAAGCTGGATAACGATGCCGCACGGGAGCTGGTGGACGCGCTGGGCGGCGATATGATGATGGTGGCCAACGAACTGGAGAAGCTGCTCCTGTTCGTTGGCGAGCACAAGCGCATTACGCTGGGCGACGTCGAGACGCTGGTGCTTGCGGCCAAGCAAAGGTCGTTTTATGAACTGACGGACGCTATCTCAGCCGGTGACCGGGCTCGCGCACTCAACGTGCTGGACGCTATTTTGAACAGCGGGGATGGCGAGGATGCCGCCATCGGGCATCTGTACATGCTGCAGCGCACATTGCGGCAGATGCTGGTCATTCTGGAACGCAATGTGCGCGATTCGCGGGCTCTGTGGCAGGTGTTGTGGCAGGGCTTTCGGATTCCGCCTTTCGCAGCGGAGGACATCATTCGTCAGGCGCGCCGCTACAAATCACGCCGCGAATTGACCCGCGCCATCCGCCGTGTGGCGCGGGCCGATCTCAGTCTCCGCTCCAATCCTCCCAGCAAGCGGCTAGTCCTGGAGAACCTGGTGCTCGACCTGACGGTCGAACCAAAACAGCAAGCAGAAACAGGTTGGCTGCAGGAAGAACTGCCGGTGTGACATGGATGTCGAGGCGTATCTGCGTCGAATCGGATACGACGGATCGCGCCAACCTTCAGCCTCTTGCTTGCGGGCCCTGCACCGGCGCCATCTTTTCACCGTGCCTTTCGAAAATCTAGATATTCAGCTCGGGACACCGATCCGGCTGAAGATGTCGCTGCTCTACGACAAGATCGTCGTGCGTCGCCGCGGCGGATTCTGTTATGAACTGAATGGTTTGTTTTGCGAGCTGCTCAGGGCGATGGGCTTTCAGGTCCAGATGCTTTCGGCGCGGGTGCGCCGCGGCGATGGCAGCTTCGGCCCGGAATTCGATCACCTGCTGCTAAAGGTGAGACTGGACAAACTCTGGCTGGTCGACGTAGGCTTCGGCGATTCCTTTGTTGATCCGATCACCTTTCCTCCTCGGGACGGCCATCAAGGAAACGGCAAACGGTACGGTGTATTTCCTTCCGGGGATGGATGGCAACTGGTGCGCGAAGATGAGGGGGGCCGGGTTCCGCTGTACTTGTTTTGCGACATCCCACGTCAGCTCAGCGAGTACGAGGAGATGTGCCGTTTCCACCAGACTTCGCAGGAATCAGGCTTCACGCAGCGCTGGATATGTAGCAAGGCGACACCAGATGGTCGAATCACGCTCACCAACATGCGTCTGATCATCACCCAGGGTGATACCCGTGAGGAAAGCACGCTCACCTCGGAAGGCGAGATCCGATGCTGTCTGCACGACCAGTTCGGAATCCGGTTTCCCGAATCAGCAGAGCTCTGGAGGCTTGCGAGCGTGAGCCGGCAAGATTGATTGACACGGACAGCGGAAGGGAACTACTTGCTCTCCTTCACGTCCACGCTGGCGATCGTGTTTGACCATTCCAGCTTGAGAGTCGCGGCGTTAGCGCTGGTTTTGTCGAAAGAAATGGTGAACTCCTCCAGCGCAGACGGGCGCTGAGTAACCTTCATGTCTACGCGCGCAAGGTCCTTACTTGGATCGTATTCTGTGCCCCACTGCCCGGTCTGTCTGTTGATGATCAGCTTCCAGCTGTTCATCCCAGGCAGGGTATAGAGGGTGTAGCTGCCTGCGGGAACATGGGCAGCTCCGATGTTGAGATCCGCATCGGTCTTCAGGCTGGTGGCGGCGTTCGCTCCGGTCCGCCAGACCTCATTGTAGGGGACCAGCCCGCCAAAGATCTTGCGTCCGCGCATGAAAGGACGACTGTACTCGATGGCCACTGTCTGTCCGTCGTTGAACTTCAACATCGCCGTACCTGGGGGACTCGCAGGTTTATTTTCCTGGGCCGACGTTATGACCGCAAGCGCGGCAACGGCTATTGCGACAAGTAGACATAGTAGACGGCTGTTTCGCATTGCGCTCTCCTGTTCCTCTGACCGACTCGTGTTGCTCGATGGCTACACCTATTATTCATGCCCGTGTGACGGGATACAATCTGAGACGCCAAGCGGTTTCCATTCGCCGGGCAATTGATGGCAGGGACAGTTCGGGCAGGACGAGGCAGCATGGGCATCCTAGACGAAAAGCGCAAAGAATTGGACCAATATGAGTTTATGATGGGCGTCACGCGAGGACGCCTCGCCGTTGCTCTGGACGTGCTAACCGATGCGCTCACGCTGGTTGGACAACACGGCGTCTACTGCCATAGTGCACGTCAGCCTGGCAAGCCCGCCCTGGATGTACAAATCGTAATGAAAGGCATCACCGATGCGAAAGAGCTGATTGCATCTGTGATGGAGAAACTGCGGGAGCGCAGAGAAGGAAAGGAATAGCGAAAGGAGAAGCCCCCGCTTTGCAGTTTGCATTGTGCTAAACTTCACCCAACCTGAGGAACGCGGATGAAGACCGTTCTACGCAAGATGCTGTTCGTAGACCTGATCAAGGGTTTGAAGGTCACCTTTCGCAATCAGGATCCAAAGGAAGCGATCACGGAACAGTACCCGCTACAGCGGCCTGAAATCGCCGAACGGTTCCGCGGCGCGCCTCGCCTCAACAACAACCCCGAGACCAACGAAACGCTCTGCATTGCCTGCGATCTGTGCGCCCTGGCATGTCCCGAGAACCTGATCGTCGTAGGCAGCGAACGCAACGAAAAAACCCGCCGCAAGGAACTCACCAACTTCACCTACGACCTGAGCCGTTGCATGTTCTGTGGACTCTGCGAGGATGCCTGTCCGGTAGACGCGCTGGAGCTCACCCAGGACTTCGAGATGGCAAACTACAGTCGAGAAGGACTCATCTGGAACCGTGAGACCCTAGAGAAAGGCCCCGAGCCGAACCTCTACCGTCGCTAAGTAAGTTCAAGAATCTGCCCGCCCGGGATCAGGGCGCCGAGGCCGACGAGTTGTCCCTTCCGGGTCTCGCC
The DNA here is from genome assembly GCA_964509525.1 of uncultured Acidobacteriaceae bacterium. GTDB lineage: Bacteria > Acidobacteriota > Terriglobia > Terriglobales > Acidobacteriaceae > Bog-257. The sequence goes on along the minus strand of CAZDYZ010000648.1, from coordinate 268 downwards.
TCTTGACGCTTCAGAAAAAGCTTGTGGCATAGTAATGTCGTTGGCGTCGATCGGAAACCTCCCTCTAACGGCTCCATATTTCTTCTTGGATTCGTTCCGGCTCCGAAACAACAAATCATCGCTCTGGTCAAATGCAGTCTCGCTCTGTCGGCACCCAAAGGCGGAAGAACTGCCACGCCGTGGAAGTAGCGGCCGGAGGCAGTGCGATGACGCGGTTTGAGGTTGGCGACGATGGAAGCCACTCAGGACAAGAGGGAGGCTGTGGTCA
>CAZDYZ010000647.1:0-19157 GCA_964509525.1 uncultured Acidobacteriaceae bacterium | reverse complement strand
CCCGATGTGACATTGAAGCAGCAGGGCTGAAACCAGACGCCGTCCGTGTAAGGGACCCAGCGGCGATCATCTTCCAGGCTGGTGTTTGCGATGAAGTGTTCGCGACTCCTTTGAGCCGCTGGGAGACCGTCGGCGAAGCTGCTGAATGTGGTGATCGGCATAGGCGCCGCGAATCATACGCTTCACTGGCCGTCTGCGGCAATAACTATTGTGAAATCGCCAGAGCACAAGCAACCAAGATGAGTGCCGCATATTCTGCTGCATGAAAGGTGGCCGAACGTGCCCAAAATGGCCAGTCGGCACCGAGTTCTCCTTAATGTAACTGGTTTCGGCGGCAAGACGAACCGCACCGTACCTCCGCTTCCCTTGATGGCGCTAAACAGATGCTCGCTCTGCATAGGGAAAGTGCCGGTGTTATTGTCGGCCTCACCGTGGATGAGCCGTCTCGTGAACACAAACCCCTAGCCGGGGTTTTGAGAAAGGCACCTCGGTTTTTGTTTTTCATTGATGGGAGAGCGGTGAGTTGGTGCAAGGCCCATTGCGCACATGGCTGTGTGAGTTCCGTCCTTGTCGCCCAAGATCCAACGAATCTAGACTCGCTAACGACTTACAAACGCAGGACGCAAAAGATCCTCGCTCCTCTCCATTGCCCTTGGCCAGTCAGAGATTGAGAGGCATCGACGCGCTAAAGGAGGGCGTTGAACCATGAAACTGCGTATCGTTTCGCTCACATTGCTCTGTCTAGGTTTGGTTGTCCCCGCGGTTGGCCAGTTTGACCTCTATGACAATGGCCCGGTTAATGGCAACACCGATGCCTGGACTATTAACTTTGGGTTTATCGTCAGCGACTCGTTTTTCAACAACAGCAGTAGCAACACCTTCGATGGCTTCCAATTCTGGGCTTGGCTGTTCCCGGGTGACTCCATCACCTCGGTGGACCTTGAGATCGGGACTGCACCGGGAGATTTTTCCCTGCTTCCGGACACCACCATTGCCTTGATTCAGGTAGGTTCTTGCCTGAGCAATAACTTCGGCTTCAATGTTTGTGAATACGAAGGCACATTTTCATTCACTACCTTGCCCTCTGGCGGTCCACTGTGGGTCAGTATCCAGAATGCGGTCGTGCCTAGCGGCGATCCTACGTACTGGGATGAGAACAGTGGCGTGGGCTGCAGCGGTGCTGGTTGCCCCTCAATGGCTTACGCGAACACCGTAGGAACGATTCCCTCGGAAGCGTTTACGCTGGATGCCCCCCCTGTGGAAATAACAGCTCAATCGACTGCGGGCCACCGGTTCCTGAGCCCAGCAGCGTCTTGCTGTTTGGTTCCGGGGTTCTCGGGATCGCTTGCGTGCTGCGCCGCAGGCTCTTCTAGGACGAAACGTCTCCCCTATTCAATTTCCTGACCATCCGGTGGGGATATTTCGCTTGGACGCTAAAGCTGACTGGAGTCGTAGTGATTTCAAAGAATGATCTCGGTTTCGCTTTTCGGATTTCACCGGCGGGCCTAGGGTGTGGTGATATTGACTTATCGCGCTGAAAAATTTGTGGGGACGCCCAAGTTGGCTAGGCCAAACCCACCAGACCACCCTTTTTACCCCTTCGACCCTTCCAAAGCATTATGCGGATTCGGCATTATGCGGAGGGCGAACGACTGAGTGGTCAGATGATCCTCAGCCTGACGGTGGTTTACCCTACCAGCCGCTAATGACCTTGTTGGTGCCCGGCTTGGCTGAGTCGCACCGGGTGGAGGGCGGGCTTGCTGTACCCACCCGATTTGTGCCCAGTTTTGTGCCTACCGGCAAACCCGACCACTTGCGAGCTACTGCGATGCCGTTTGCAGTAACTTTCGGTGCCGCAGTAAGTTATCGCAGTTCATCGCAATTGTTCGCAGTAGCTGTAAGTCATTGATTCTCCATTCGCTGCGAACTTAGGCTCTGGCGGGGAAACCCGTGGGGGTTCGAGCCCCCCTTTCGCACCAGAAATTTACAGACCTGCCTCGTTGGATACTTTTTCGCTTGTGGTGCCGCAATGCTTCGCGTATCCTCACCTCGGCTTGCTTTTCACTCTGCTGCAAAGACCCGCTTTAACGCATCGGGAGGATTCATGTATCACGTGTGTGATACAGACAGCCAAAAGCAGGAACGATAGCACCATCAGGTTGCCGCGATCACCCCTGCGTTCAACCCATGTCTCTTTAACAGCTTAGACGATCATTTGCCGCACATACGGAATTCACGTTGAAATCACTCGCCAGCCATTGAATCAAGCTGGCGCCGGTCTTATTCTCTGCGCGAGAGTGAGATTTGGAGTCGAACCCAGTCTAAACAAGGCGGTTTGACCCCAGCATTCGTCATAAGGTGCGGTGGCTCCCATAACAGATCTAAGACTTGGGCGTTTAGGAGAAAAATGAACAAACTTGCGCTACTCATCCTCGTTCTGGCTGCTGTACTGCCAGTTGCATCGCTGGACACTCCTCAAGCGCAGCCACCGTATGGCAGCGTTGTGAGAGTCTACTTCGGCACCGCTGGTTACTGTGCTGTTGTCTTGAGCAATGAGCAACAGAAGAACCAAGCGATTAACGTTGTTATAACCATGCAACCGAACACGGTTGTGACGATGAACAGCGTCGTATCCGTGAGTTATTGGAATCACAACCTTTGGACGCCGTACTGGATGCCAGCTACGCCGCAACAGTGCCTTGCGAGTTAAAGCTAATATGCCTTAGAGCCCAGCTTTCCGACTAGAAATCGTAGCTTGACTGAATTGGGTGAATCTATAGGTCGCAAGCTTGGGATTAACCGCCAGAGGAAAGGGCTACGGTGGCCCGTAGAGTCTTCGCACCAGTGCAGTAACGAAGCTGACCGAAAAGAATTGAGGGACCGTAGCTGTTTGATGACTGTTGGTTCCCGGCGGCTTTCTGCACGGCCGCGTTCGCCGGTGCTACTGAGCCGCTTGAAAAATAACTGTGGTCGACTGCCATCAAACGTCCACACGGAACAGACCTTTGGGCGAGTTGAGCATCCAAACCCCCGACACTCGATGGGCCGGTGGATCCAACCCCAATTTCGGGATCAAATACGCAAACGAAAATTCTCCGGCAGGAGTATGCCACCTCACCCCCTCCCGCTCGGACGAATCACGCTCAGCGATATGCAACGCCACCTCCTAGAAATCTGCTACTTTCGGAAAAAGCGAGCCGGCTCGGAAGCCGGCTCGCTTGTTAAACAACCAGACTGCTACAAGCAATGCTCACTGCACTGCAAAGATCAGGTCGTCGTGATCATTATAGGGGCCTTTAGTGCAGGCGGAAGCCCTTCCCAAATAGCGGAACTGGGCGCGAACAGCCTGAAGGCTCCCAGTGGGAAGAGTGAACGTGGCGGACAAGTTCTGGGCCCCAGCTTTGGTGGGGACAATCGTTGTAATCAGTACCCAAGAGGGGTTCGCGGCGTTCGCCGCGTAATAGAGGTCCAGAGCGTCGTAAGAAAATGCTTGGTAAGCCCAGACCGTTGCCGTAACCGTCGCCGTTGTGCCGTGCGTCAGGGGCCCTCCGCTAGTGGAAGCAACCACGATACGGTCGTTGGATTCGTCAGAATGAAATGTTCCGGCGGTACCGTCGGAGCAGGAATTGTTAATAGTGTTGGGTTGATTGGGCTCCGCGCCGCCCGCGATATGATCGCGTCCCAGCAGCAATGAAGGACCCGAGTCACACGAAGTACCAACGGTTGCACACTCAGGAGCCTTGAGCGTCGAATTGTAGATCGCGGTTTGCGCTGAGGACGAGACTACCGTCAACGCGATGGGCGTACTGTGGATCAGTGAGCCGGAGGTTCCGGTCACGGTTACCGTGGCGGGGCCGAGCGTCGCCGTGGCGGAAGCAGTAAGTGTGAGGGTAGTGGTTCCGTTGCCGTCTGCTGGCGGGGTCACGGGGTTGGTGGAGAACGTTGCCGTCACGCCACTGGGCAAACCGCTGGCACTGAGCGTGGTCGCGGAACTGAAGCCGTTCTGGCTGGTGATGGTGATCGTACTGGTTCCGTTGCCACCTTGGTTGACGGTCAGGGACGAGGGAGACGCACTAACCGTGAAGTTTGGCGTCCCACCCGCATTGACCGTGAGGGAAAGCGTGACAGTGGCATTTAGATTGCCCGAGGTGCCGGTGATAGTCACCGTCGCCGTTCCGGTGGTAGCCGCGCTGCTCGCGGTCAGCGTCAGCGTGCTGGTTCCGGTTGTGCTGGTCGGATTGAACGATGCGGTTACACCGCTGGGCAGACCGGTCGCAGCGAGACTTACCGCTCCATTGAATCCGTTCACGTCGTTCACCGTTATGGTGCTGGTGCCGCCGGCGCCACCCTGGGTGATCGTCAGATTGTTGGGCGAAGCGGAGAGCGTAAAGCTCGGCGAAGAAGATCCAGCCAGAGCATTGATCAGGTTCTGGCCGTTAGGGCTTCCCCATCCCGTCACCAAGTCATAGCCAACCACGGCATTGTACGATTGCCCCTTGCCGTTATTATTATTCCCGCTGGTTATGTCATGGAAGTCACTGTCGTAGCTGGAACCCTGACCGATTGAGTAGATAGCCGGGTTGATGAAGCCGAGAGGCGAGTTGCCATTAGCCACGGCCTGTTGATTGATGAGCGCAAGGAAGCCGGCCCAGCGAGGTGCCGCAAAGCTGGTGCCGCCCCAACCTCCTTGGCAGGAACCTTGGTCGCAGAGGTAGTTGTCGGTGTCGCCTTCAGCGGCTACGTCCGGCACATTGCGAATGGTCGTGGAAGCGTCGTTAGAGGAATTGGCCACCCCCACCTGCCAACTCGGAATGGCGAAGCCATTGTCACTCGGGCCGCCGCTGCTGTCTGCCCACGCCGTTTCCGACTGCCACGGGCCCCCAGCACCATTCGTGGTCAGGTCGGTCGCACCAACAGCCACTACATAAACGTCTTCGGCGGGATAACTATCATCGGCAGAGTTCGACCCCGTATAGGCTCCCTCGTCACCGGAAGCAACGAAAAGATTCTGGCCTTGGGCCGCAAATTCCTGGAAGATGGGATCATCCTGAGACGTGTCGTCCGGATTCCAACCCCAGGAGCAACTCAGTTGCTTGGCAATATTTTCCGTAGCCATTTTGTTGAATATGTCCGTGTCACCCACGCCGATGCTCGAATTGAGCGGCGCAATATATACGCGAACCTGGGTCATGCCTGGCGCCATGCCAATCGCCTGCACGATATCCAGAACCTGTTCGGCATCGTCCCCGTCTGACCCAGAGCCGGCGCCGTCTACCAGCACATTGTTGATCGCCACGCTATATTGTTGGCCGTCAAAAGTTGAGTTCACATCGCTGAGGTTGTAACCGTCAAACTCCACTAGACCAACTGCCTGGCCACTACCAGTGAGGGCGGTACCGCCGTAGTAGGCTGCCCGCATATCACTCGCAAGGTACGAACCCCCGGGACCGGAGCCTGCATTACGCTGTATTCCCTGCCCCACTGCCGTTCTCTTGAGCTGAGGACGCGGTACAGAGAAATTATTCAGACCGGCGATGTGCGCCACGGGCACGATCAGGTCGAGGGAGGGCTCACGATCCGGCGAATAAAAAGTACGGTTTTCGGTAGGATGCTGATAGACCTTCATCATGACATGGAAAGCCTTTTCGATTTGTGCTACCGAACCATTGACATCCACAAGCAGGCGATTTGGAGGCCTATCAGTCACGGTAAGACCATTGGCTTCGGCAAAGTTGACGACTGCCTGGTAATCCTGTTCTGTGGGGCTAAACCTGTCGGTGAACTGAGCCACAGTAAGAAACTGGCGATAATCAGGGCTCGAAGGGTCATACAGTCGAGCCAACACGCTGGTAAGCTCGGGCTGGTTGCGGAGCGGCAGCATGATGGCGAGGTTCAGGCGCTGCGTAGATGGAAGCAAACCAACCGGCAGGGCCTGCCCACTGGACACTACTGGACGGACATGATTATGCAAGACCTGTAGTGGTTGTTGGGCTAGTCCCGCGATTGTAGATAACGAGAACACGGCTGCCCAGATGATGGCGGCCGGTCCCGGAAGCGAAGCATTCTTGGTCATTAGATTCTTATCCTTCCGATTTTTGTTGAACTCTTAAGCCTGAGGTCTTAGGCGGACTGACGCAGTGGCCACTGCTCCAATGGTTGCCTGATGTCATTCTTCTTTCTTGACTGGGGGTATCCTCGGTGCGGAGTTGAGTTAGACGTACGTATTCGGCAGGCATTTTTATCGAGGTATAGTACGTCCGGTGTCCCCAGAAAACCGGCTCCTTTCGGCCCAAATCGATCCGAACCATAGAGCTTCAGAGAAAAGCAGTTCTGTCAAGACTGGAAGACATCCACGAGAAGAATACGATCTAGCACCAGCCGTTGAGCGGACTCCCCTCTACTTGAAATTCGAAGCAAACTCGGTAATGAGTGGTGCTAAACAAATTGCTGCGGATTGTTGCACCCATGCGCCGCAGTGTCGTTGTCCGAACGCAATCCTGTTCTTGCGCTGGAGCAATGACAGTTCAATCTCTTAGTAAGGAATCGTGGTGTGAGAGGTAGGAGAAGCACGAAGGGAATAGCTGGGAGGTGCTCATGTTCACCGAGAAGCCGCCATTTAATACCTTTCGCTAAAAGGATGCTGCGATTTCTACAACGGTCCTTCATAGCAGTCCAGTGTTTCCTGTTTTGACAAGGATGAAGTCACGTCCAGCAAAGGGCGAACTGCCGGTCTTTGGAGGCTGGAACGGACGAAAAGGTTGCGAGGCTAAGCTTTAACACTAGGGAGACCCTACTGCCATGATAGGCGACGTCCGCTCCTTGTCCGTGAAGATTAGAATCTCTTACTTTTTACTGGTCTCTAAATTGCACGTTCTAAAGCTGACACTCTGGATCGGGTGTTCTGTTTTGTTGTCATAGTGGCGTCAACAGTCGCCGTTCGCAGAATTACATTAGTTCTGCGGCGCCAGCTGGTAAGTCTCCCTTTTCTTGGGCGCAGCGGCGGCACTTCTCAGTGGAGTCGGTTCGGATTGGAGTAAGTCCCGTAGCAACCGGAGGAGTTATCCGGTTAGAGGCGAACTCAATTCAGAATGGCGACCTAGGTCATCACCAGACGGTTACCTGAATTGAACCTAAAGGAGGGTTCGATTAATGAAAATGTGTCTCGCAGCGCTTGCGATTCTGTTCGTTGGGCTAGCTGTGACTCCAGCTCCGGCACAGGTTTATGAAAACGGCCCGGTCAACGGCACCATTGACGCCTGGCCCATTAACTTCGGGTATGTCGTCAGCGACAGCTTCTACTTGACGGACGCTGCGCAATTCATCGGCTTCGATTTCTACAGCTGGGTATTTCCCGGCGACAAACTGTTGACTGTAGATTGGTCCATCGTATCCAACGACATGGGTAAAACCCAATATTACGGTGGTGGAACTGCCGAGGTAATTGACTCTTTCGTCTCCAGCAATCAGTTCGGCTTCGAGATCCACGTGGATTCGATCGTTGGCCTGGACCTAGCTCTGCCGAGTGCCGGAACATACTGGCTCACTCTGCAGGACGCGAACACCGCAGAGGGTAATCCTCTATTCTGGGACCAGAACAGTGGCATCGGTTGCGATTCATGGGGCTGCCCATCGCAGGCATTCGAGAATTCCGTTGGCACAATTCCTTCGGAAGCTTTCACCATCATCGGCTTTTGCGGCGTCGGGAGTAATACCTCTCCCAACTGCGGGGCGCCGGCTCCTGAACCTAGCAGTATCCTGCTGTTTGGCTCCGGAGCCCTTGGCTTCGCTGGGGTGCTACGACGCAAGCTTTAAGAACTGGGCCATAGCTTTCCACTGCTTGAGTGGAAATTTACTATGATTACTGCAGCATCATCATCCGCAGACAAGACGTCTATATCCTACCAAGCTTAGGTTGATATGGCGTTTCGCCATACCAACCTTGGAAGTGTTGTTTTCAGAAGAGCTGGGTGTCGGCTTTGCAGAAGATCTTTATCTGAAGAAATCAGCCCACAGATATGCAGGCTGCTCTTGAGGGAGCGGCCTGTCCGGCATGCGAATTTCCTAAATTCTCTCAATCTGCACGGAGTGCAGTACCACGTCTTTGTTCGGTTTGTCCTGGCGGCTACGTGGGACTTTGGTAATCTTGACAACCACGTCTTGGCCTTCAATGACTTCGCCGAAGATGGTGTGATTGCCCGTTAGCCACGGCGTCGGGGCCACTGTGAGGAAGAACTGTGAACCATTAGTGTTGGGACCTGAATTGGCCATAGCAAGCTTGCCCGCCTTATCGAACTTGTGCGGTGCCCCCTTGGTTTCATCTTGAAACTGGTAGCCCGGACCGCCCATGCCGGTGCCGGTCGGGTCTCCTCCCTGGATCATGAAGTCGGGAATGACACGGTGGAAGATGGTGCCGTTGTACAGCGGAGACTTGCTCTTGCTCCGGGTGCGGGGGTTTGTCCATTCACGCGAGCCTTCCGCAAGCTCGATGAAATTCTTCACCGTAATCGGTGCGTCCTGCTCAAATAGGCGACAGATGATGATCCCCTCGCTAGTGTTCAGTGTTGCATACACGCCAGGTTGTCGGTCCATAATGGTTTCCTCGGAAATGTCAAGAAGACAAGATTACATCATTTTCGCCAGTTCGCAGTACGCACCCAGCATTTGGCCAAGCTAGGTCGAATGTACAAGGTCAAGAAACGAATGACGCGACTAACCAACTGGCAAGTCCAACCCTGGATATCAGCTTCACAACTGAGCGGGAAATGTTGATTGGTCTTTCCCGCTACAATGGCCTCTGCAACGCCATGTCCTCCAACTGGATCTTCTGGATTCTGTTCAACTTGTTCGTGCTCGCGATGCTGGCCCTAGATCTGGGCCTATTTCATCGCAAAAAGCACGAGATAGAACTGCGCGAGGCGATCGGCTGGACCCTGGTCTGGATCACTCTGGCGGCCTGCTCCGCAGGACTTATCTACTTTTTCGGTCACTCTATGGTTGGCGGGCACGCAGCGACTGGCCCCCAACTTTCACTGGAATTCGTTACCGGCTATCTGATCGAGCTCTCGCTCAGCGTTGATAATCTATTCGTCTTTCTGCTCATATTTCGCTACTTTAACGTCCCGCGCGCCTTGCAGCACCAGGTACTGTTTTGGGGAGTGCTAGGCGCGCTGGTGATGCGCGCTATCTTCATCGTGGCCGGCATCACTCTACTGAACCGCTTTCACTGGTTTACCTATATCTTCGGGGCAATCCTGGTCTATGGTGGCTTCAAGCTGCTGCGGCAGAAAGGCACAGCCATCCACCCCGAGACGAACCCAGTGCTGCGCGGATTTCGCAGGCTGTTCCGGGTGACAGACGATTACCGAGACGGAAGGTTCTTTGTGCAGCATGGACCTTTGCGCTACGCCACTCCGCTGGCCGTGGTGTTGCTCCTGGTGGAGACCACCGATCTGTTGTTCGCGACGGATTCCATCCCTGCTGTGCTGGCAGTAACAAGGGATCCGTTTATTGTGTATACCTCAAACGTGTTTGCAATCTTGGGATTACGCTCGTTCTACTTCGCGCTGTCGGGCATGATCGAAATGTTCCATTTCCTGCATTATGGGCTGGCACTAATTCTCGTCTTCATCGGAGTGAAGATGCTGGCTTCAAGGTACGTTGATGTTCCTATTGCGGTCGCCCTTGGTGTGGTCGTGGGTGTGCTAACGGCGTCGATAGGCTTATCGTTGGCGTTTCCCAGGAACGACCCTTCACCCTCGGCAGGAGAGGCGGACGGATGTTAGCCACACATATTTGAAGTTTTCACGCTAATCTGCTTAAGGGTTCCTCTAGATAGATGGATTCAGTGGCTGGGATCCAACTCTGACGGTCGATAGGACGAGGGCCGGCTTCCGATGCGATAGAACCCCCTCTGGCAGCGACGAACTGGTTTCGGCTTCTTCCACAACCGACTCTGCCTCAACTTTCACTGCGATCCGCCCTCAGGTGCCGTAGCAAACTCTAGGTTGCCTACCACGAAGTGGACCAACCCGTAGAAAACATCATAGATGTGCTCGCCGCCCGTCTTATGTTACTGCATCAAAGCCTCAAGTATTCTTGTCCAAGGCAGGTTCAGGAGCCCACATATTTGGCATATAAACTCCGCGCCACCGCCGTGTCTGTTGTGCCCTTGATGATGGCTCGCCCGTCGGGAAAAAGGGTCAGCTCATAAGGCTCACGCCAGAACTTGAGTACAAATTCGTTATGCCTCACTGGGCCGTGGGGAGTCAGCCGCCGGGTAACCTCCACGAAATCGATGGGCCGCTGGCGTTCGTGGATCTGCACCGAATTGCGGCCGCAGAGAGTGATGTGGGGCCTGTCTTCGCCAGATAGATGGACAAAATCCCGCAGCGCGCAAGCACGGCATCCAACCCGAGGCTTGGCGGTGTTGATCTCGGCCAAATCGTGGGTCCAGATGTCGTATGAGAGAAGCGTGCGCCGCAGCTTGTTGCGCGCACCTAAGAGCAACTTTAACACTTCTGTGGAAACGATGGACGCGATGAAGCTCACGGCTGAGTTCAAAATGCCGGAGGTGTCGCAAGTTTCAACTATACCGCGGGGAGAATCAGGAAATATACAGGCCAGGCAGGCCATCTCACCGGGGACCACTGTCATAGTAACGGCATAGCTTGCAACTGCGGCAGCGTAGATCCACGGCACTCCTTGGCTGACGGCGAAGTCGTTAATCAGATAGCGAGTCTCGAAGTTGTCGGTGCCGTCGAGAAGAACATTGACGCTGCTGAGCAACTCTTCCACATTTTGTGGGGTTAAGTCTGCAGCATGTGCCTCGACGGCAATTTCCGAGTTGAAACTCTTGATTTTTCGCGCGGCCGCAATAGCTTTGGGCAGCGATTCGGCGGCATCGGACTCGTCAAACAACCCCTGCCGTTGCAGGTTGCTGGGCTCAACGTAATCACGATCGATGATCCGCAAAAAACCAACCCCCGCTCGGGCGAGCAACGATGCCAGGGCCGAACCGGTTGCGCCGCAGCCCACCAATGCAACGCGCCCGGCGGCGAGTTGCATCTGGCCGGTGGCTCCGATCGGCGGAAACAGAATTTGGCGGGAATACCGCTCAGCGAAATCCAACGACTACACCTGCTCCCTGGAAGGCTTCCTTGTTTATTATAGGGACTCCCGCATCCACCTCGCCTAAGGGCAGAGCGACGCCAGGTCCGCCACCCTGCCGCGCGGGCGCAGCGCTTGGACGCAATGATGGGCGAAAAAGGCAGGTAGATGTCGTCGGTAAGGTCCGGCACGCCGCCAGTTGGGTTGAAGGTCGAAGTTTGAGGGAGCCAATCACGCAATCGCTGTACAAGCTTGCATCGCTCATCGCCCCATGGACTCTAGTCGTGTCTCTGGCGTGGTCACAGACTGCCTCGCCGCCAGCAGGAACTGCCAATAACCATGTAAACACCTCCCGATCGGACACCCCAAATGGTTTTGGACCAGTCGCCAAGTACGAGGGCGAGATCGTTCGCAATATCGAATTCCGTGGCATTACGGCGAACCCGGAAATGCTGCGCAAACTGTTAGCACAACAAACGGGTGAGCCCCTGGACCGCAACAAGCTGCGAAAGAGCATGGAAGTGCTCTACGCAACCGGCCGCTTTGCGACCTTGCAGGTCGAGGCAGAGAGTGCTCGAGCGTATGGGATTTCCCTGGTGTTTGAAGCGACGGAGAACTACTTCTATGGCGATATCAATGTGGATGGTACCCCCAAGAAGACTAATCCCAAACCCCACCAGCTCATCGATGCCAGCAAGCTCGACTTAGGGACTCTGTTTTCGCAAGAAGAAGTAGATCATGCGGGCGAACGAATGCGAAAGGTGCTGTCGGACAATGGGTACTACGAGTCTGCGATCACCTATGAGCTCAAACCGAAAGATCAGACTCGTCAGATGGAGATTGACTTCCATGTCGTGCTTGGTCCACTGGCGCGCGTGGGTCAGGTCACCATCGAAGGAGATACGGGCATCGCGCCCGACAAAATTTCTAGCCTCACCAAGTTGAAGCCTGGCGCGGCGGTGAAGCAGCAAAACGTTACTCGGGCCCTGGAACGTCTGCGCAAGAACTATCAGAAGAACAACCACCTGGAGGCTCAGGTTTCCCTGACCGAACGGCAATATCAGCCGGATGCCAATCGCGTGAACTATATCTTCAAGGTGGATGAAGGTCCGACCGTTGCTATCACCACAGAAGGCACCAAGATCAGCAAGGGGGAGCTGAAGAAGCTGATTCCGGTGTATCAGGAAAATTCAGTAGACGACGATCTACTGAACGAAGGCCGCCGCAATCTGCGCGATTATCTGCAAATCAAAGGATATTTTGACGCCAAGGTGGAGGTTGAACGCCATCCAACTCCAGCCGAGAACCACCTCAACATTCTCTATGTCATCGATACTGGCGAGCGGCACAAACTGGCTGTCGTCAAGGTGGAAGGTAACCGGTATTTTGATCTAGAGACAATTACCGAACGCATGACGGTCCAGCCTTCCAGCCTGCTCCTGAAATATGGCCGCTTCAGCCAGAGGTTGCTGACCGAGGATTTGGCCTCAATCAAATACCTTTATGAATCGAACGGCTTTCTGGATGTCAAAGTCACCTCTGACGTTCAGGAAAATTATGAGGGCAGGCCGGAGAAGATTGCTGTCCTGATCAAGATCGAAGAAGGTCCTCAGACCCTGGTGAACTCACTCGAAATCGTGGGCAACCACAACTACCCACTGGGTCGGCTGGAGCAATTGGTGAGTAGCGTGCCGAACCAGCCCTATAGCGATGCCAATGTGGGAGACGACCGCGACAATATCACGCTCTTCTACTACAACCACGGCTTTCCCAACGTGCAATTCGAAGCTGCGGCAAATCCCCTTCCCAACGATCCGCAACGCATGAATGTGGTTTACACCATTACTGAAGGGCAGCAAGTCTTCGTTGATCGAGTGATCGTGAGCGGGCTTGAGTTTACCCGGCCTTATGTTGTGGACCGCCAGATGCGCATTCACGACGACGATCCTTTAAGCCAAAACCGCATGGTGGACTCTCAGCGGCGGCTGTACAACTTGGGCTTGTTCAACGAGGTGGACATGGCCGTGCAGAACCCTGAGGGACAGGAACCCTCGAAAGACGTACTTTTCAATCTGCAAGAGGCAAAGCGCTGGACCTTCCGCTACGGCGGCGGAATCGAATTCGCGACCGGCAACATTCCCACCACCAGTAACCCGCAGGGGAGTACCGGAGTCAGCCCGGACGGAGTGTTGGAAATAACTCGTTTGAACATGTTTGGCCGCGACCAGACCCTCTCTTTTCGCATGCGGCTTGGATTGCTGACGCGACGGGCCCTTGTCAGTTACGATGCACCCAGGTTGTTTAACCGCGAGAAGTGGAGATTCACAGCAACCGCCTTCTACGACAATGAGGCGGACGTCAATACCTTCACCTCGCAAAGGCTGGATGGAACGCTCCAGGCAGAGCAGAAGTATAGCCGTACGACAACGCTTCTCTACCGCCTGAGTTACCAGAGGGTATCCATCGATCCTGACAGCTTAGTGATCGATCCGGTACTGATCTCGCTATATTCGAAGCCCGTGCTACTCGCCATCCCGAGTTTCACTTACCTGCGCGATACCCGCGACGACCCCATTGACTCGCATAAGGGGAGCTATAACCTTGTGGACTTGGGGCTGGCGACCAGTGCACTGGGTTCACAAGCGAACTTCGGCAAGGTTCTTCTCCAGAATACAACCTACTACACGTTTAAGAAGAGGTGGGTCTTAGCGAGGAATACGCAGATCGGAATCCTTCACCCCTATGGAACGAACAACTTTCTGAGCTTGCCACCATCAGAAACACTGCCGGCGGAGGCCACGTCGGTCCCGTTGCCGGAATTGTTCTTCGCCGGCGGCGGCAACTCTCTCCGCGGCTTCTCCATCAACCAGGCTGGGCCTCGCGACATGCAAACCGGATATCCTATAGGCGGTCAGGGGCTATTTGTGAACAACTTGGAAGTTCGGACTCCTCCAGTACCACTCCCATATGTGGGTGACAACATCGGGTTGGTATTCTTCCACGACATGGGGAACGTCTTTGCTACACCCAACGAGATCGCGAGTGGGATGCTACGACTCCATCAGCCTTCCGTCGCCGCATGTTCCGTGCCGGGTAGCCTGACGTTGTGCAATTTCAGCTATAACCCACAAGCCATTGGGACCGGTATCCGCTATAAGACACCGGTGGGTCCCGTCCGTTTCGATCTCGGCTATAACTTCAACCCAACACGCTATCCCGTTCGCGAACATGACACCGTACAGTCGCTGCGGCATATCAACGTTTTTTTTAGTATTGGACAAACATTCTGATGAGACAAATTCTTCATTTCGCGACGAGCATGCTTTTGTTACTGCCTACGGCAGCGAGCCCCGTGCCTGCCGGCGAGGTCATTGATAGTGTTGTCGTTACTGTGAACCACAAACCGATCTTTCGCAGTGAGTGGGACGATGCTGTCTGCTACGAATCGTTCATGCAGGGCAGGCCTGTCACGCAGCTGACCGAAGATGATCGCGTCAAGGCGTTGCAGCGACTCATCGATCGCCAGTTGCTTGAGGCACAGATGGGCGACGCCTATCCCCTGCAGCCGTCAGAAGACGAGTTGAAAAATACTGTCATGAAGTTGCGGGCACAGCTTCCAGACGGCAATAGCGATCAGAGCTGGCAGAAATTGCTTGCTCGCTACAACCTCACCGAAGAGTTGCTAAAGGAACACCTGCGTGTGGAAGCGGAGGTAATGAATTTCGTGGAGGTACGTCTGCGACCCAATGTTCACGTTCAACCGGAAGAGATTGAGGGGTATTACCAGCGCCAGTTGCTACCTGAGCTGGAAAAAGCCGGCGGCGGCAAGGTCGTCTCTTTCGAAAAGGTCGAGCCTAGAATTCGAGAGTTGCTCGCCCAACAGCATATGGATGAGCTGCTGGAAGCATGGCTGTATAACCTGCGACAGCAAGCTGAGATTCGGACAACTGTGCCGATCCCCGCGCTGAGGACTACGCCGGATCAGCCAAGGGCTTCCGGCGCTAATTAGAAATGCCTGACAAGACCGTAATTCGGCACTCGCATACTCGGTTCTGGATCGAGGCGGGGATCGGTATCCTGTTGCTGGCGATTGTTGTCGCCATAGTCTGGTACCTGCGGGGCCCGCACTTCGAGGACTTTGTGCGCCGCAAGGTACTCGCGATTTTGGAAGATGCCACTGGCGGCCGGGCTGAACTTCAGTCTTTTCACTGGAACCTGGGGAGGCTTGAATTTGAAGCCGACAATGTAACCGTTTATGGTCGTGAGGCGCCGGATCAATTGCCCTATGCGCATGCCGATCGCGCCTATGTGCGACTGCATATTCTCTCCTTTTTGGAGACACGAATTCACTTGGAGTATGTCGGCCTCGAGCGCCCGGTGGTTCACCTTATCATCTACCCTGACGGCACCAGCAATGCACCTGAGCCGAAAGTCAAGCCGGGCAATGCAAAAGCCGTACAGCGGCTCTTCAACCTCGCCATTGGTCGTGCCGATCTTCGCAACGGCATGCTGCTGCTGAATGATCGGGAGATGCCTCTGGATTGCAGCGCGGCCGACCTTGATGCGACGCTAAACTATGACCGCAGCAATCATCGTTACAACGGGACACTTCGCGTTGGCAGAATCGGTGTAAAGTACCAGAACTTACGAGAAATCGCTGCCCGGGCAGAGATGGAGTTCAGCCTCTGGCACGACACCGCACAGATTAAGTCGCTGAAGATCAGGTCTGAGAAGTCGTCACTGGAGACAGTGGCAAAGCTCACCCATTTCGATAATCCACACATCGACTACACATTCAGCACGGTAATGGATGTAGGGCAGCTCGCAGAGATCACGCGTAACCATGAGGTGCGCGCGGGTACTTTGATCGCCAGCGGCTCGGGAACGTATTCGGAGATGAGCCGCACTTCCCGTGGCAAAGTTGCGATTCGGGGGTTCGATTATCTCCAGGAAGGTGTAGTGCTACGCAATGCAGATGCGAGTGCAGATTTTTCTCTCGACAACAACCATCTTGTAGTTAGCCGAATAACAGGGCGTTTGCTGGGGGGCGAAATAACGGGTGAGGGAATGGTCGACAACCTCCTGGCGCCGACTTCGACGTCCACCGCGCAAGCTCCCGCCAGGAGAGTTTCGGGGCCGCGAAAAGGACACCCCGTCGGCACCGACAGCACTGAACCTGTCACGTCCGCCATCGAGAAGATCAGCGGTCCGGGACCGCAGCATGGGACGGCGCGTCTGCATGTAAGCGGAATATCGCTAGCCGAACTGATGCGCGCGATCTCAACCAAGTCTTTGCCATTCCAATCGCTGAAGCCAGCCGGCAGTGTCGGCGGAACGGTTGATCTGGCGTGGATCCGATCCCTGGCGGACGCGCAGGGCGAGCTCCTTGTCGAAGTCACTCCTCCGCCACAATCTCAGGATGGCGAGTTGCCGGTAAGCGCAACTCTGCGCAGTCACTACAACCTCCATCCCCAGGTGATGGTAATTTCTGATCTCAATCTCGCGACCCCGCACACCCACTTGAATGCGTCGGGAACTCTGGGCGCAACTTCGGAAGACTTGAGGGTGGATTTTACCGCCACCAGCCTGAAGGAACTCGAGCCGTTTGTTGTCGCTCTCGGCTATGCGCCTTCTCCGATCGATGTGGCCGGTACGGCGAACTTTAAGGGCGTGGTCAGCGGCAGACTAGCCGATTCCCAGGTCACTGGGCACGTGCAGGCGACGAACTTCGACTACATTCACAGCACCCCTCACCAAGCTCAGGGACATCAGCCTCATCCGCAGTCCAAGCTGGAGGCATTCTTGCACCCAGGAACGACACCTCACCCCGAACAATCGCAGGTTCCAGCAGCGAATAGACGTATTCACATCGATCAGTTTTCAGCCGATGTGCAGTACTCGCAATCGAAGGTCGTTATCCATCACGCCATTGTTCAGGAAGGGAGCACGCGTCTCAATGCGGATTGGATAGCGTCGCTGGAGAAGGGGAACTTCACCGAAGATTCACCCTTCCAACTCCAGGCTGCCGTGCACAATGCGGAAGTAACCGACTTACGACGCGCCTTCGGTCTCGACTATCCAGTGACCGGTACGTTGGACGCTACCATTGAAGCTGCAGGAACTGAGGGAAATCCTCACGGCACGGGACATTTTACGTTGACTGCGGCGCAGGCCTACGGCCGCCCTATCAAGTCTGCCAGCGCCAACGTTGCCTTCGCCAACCACCAGGCGCAGTTGGATCACATTCGGCTCCTGGCGGCGCACGGCGTAGTCGCAGGCTCTGCCGCATACGACTTCCACAACAAGAGTATCAACTTCGATTTGAACGGTGCCGGCATTGATCTCACGCAGATTCCTGAGCTGCAGAGCACCCGTTTGAGAACAGAGGGAGCCGTAAGCTTCGCAGCGAAAGGGTCAGGCACCATCGACGAACCGACCATCAACGGTTATGTACAGGTAAGTGACCTGGTGTTAAACAAAGAGCGAGTCGGCGACTTTACCGCCCACGCCGCGACCCATGGCGGTCAGCTACAGCTGACTGCGCGCTCGAACTTCCCAAGGGCGAGCCTCGCTCTCGATGGAAATGTTGAACTGCAGGGCGAGATGCCCGGTAACATGACCATGCAGTTTTCCAATCTTGATGTCGACCCATTCCTGCCGGCCGACTTCCAGGGGAGAATCACGGGGCACTCGTCGTTGGCAGGGAAAGCTACTTTGACAGGGCCGCTGAAGCAGCCAAAACTGCTTAGCGGTGATTTCAAGATCGACGAATTCAAGGTAGAAGTCGAAAAGATCCCCATTACCAGCGACGGGGATATCGAGCTGCGGCTAGCCAATGAGGTGATATCGGTTCAACGATGTGCCCTGATCAGCGCCGACTCGCGTCTCGCGCTCAGCGGAAGCGTGAACTTGCAGGGCAACCGACGGCTGGATTTGCGTGCCGATGGCAGCGTCAATCTCAAACTAGTCCACACTCTCGATCCCGATGTTACTTCTTACGGCTCGATGATCCTCGGCATCACCTTCACTGGCGACACGGCGAGGCCGCTGATCAACGGGTACGTCGAGATCAGCCATGCCGGGCTGAACATGATTGACTTGCCCGCGGGACTAGGAGACATCAACGGCAGGCTTGTATTTAACCAGGACCGGCTGGAGGTAGAACACCTGACTGCACACACCGGAGGTGGCCTTGTCACCTTCGTCGGCTTCATCGCCTATGGCCGGAACATCAGCGTCGATCTCACGGCTAGGGGAAACGAGATCCGATTCCGTTATGCGGGTATCAGCGTCACCTCGGATCAGTCGCTGCACTTGATGGGTACACTACAGAACTCCACTCTGAATGGTGACATAACCGTGACGCGGTTTGCACAGATTCCATCATCGGACTTGAAGTTCGTTCTTGCACAGGCCAGCCCATCAGCGGTACCCAATCCGAAGTCGCCACTGAACCGCTTGCACCTTGACGTTCGCATACTCTCTGCCCCGGAGTTGACAGTGCAGACGAGCCTCGCCAAGCTGTCTGGCGGGGTGGACCTGCGCCTGCGTGGCACCGCGGCACGACCGGTGCTGCTGGGCCGTATCAATATTGCCGAAGGCGATATCAAAATCGCGGGGACAAAGTACCACCTCGAACGCGGTGATATCACATTCACCGACCCGGTGCGCATCGACCCCGTACTCGACATCGAAGCCACTACCCGTGTACGCGATTACGACATCAGAATTGGACTTCATGGAACGCTGGAGAGGCTTACCACTACGTATCGCTCGGACCCGCCGCTCTCCAGCGGGGATATTGTCGCTCTGCTGGCGTTTGGACGCACCGAGTACGAAACAAGTGCGGCTGCGACTCCGCAGTTTGGATTTGCCGAAAGCGCCTCTAAGGCCTTGCTCGGGGAGGCCATGAATCAAACCGTAGCAAACCGGTTTTCGCGATTATTTGGTGTGAGCTCGATCAGAATCAATCCCTCGGTGGAGGGCACGGAGAGCAATCCCAATGCCCGTCTGACAGTCGAGCAGCAGGTCTCGAATAACGTAACACTTAC
>CAZDYZ010000646.1:0-1784 GCA_964509525.1 uncultured Acidobacteriaceae bacterium | reverse complement strand
CCAGAACCTACGTCACTCCATGCTACGGATATCAACGGACGATATCTGCGCGGGATTCGAAAACTATCGCCTTATGTCTGACACCATCTTCCGTGAACGCGGTTGGGGCGGTACCACCCGGCCGTCACGCGTAATGGCCGTGAACTGGCATGAACATTCCAATATTGTTTTCGATCACAGAGGGCGAGACTGATCTTGCGATCGCGCTGGTTGAGATTCTATTCATGGGAGCGGCGTTCTACCTGACGACGGACCGCGTACACACACCGCTTTTGGTCGCCTGTAGACGCTTCCCCCGCGCGCAGACTACTTCGGCGTGCGCTTCAATCTACAGATTCTCAGCCTCCCAAGTTGGCTTTACCGGCCTCAGCTCAACGACAACGATCCCAGCTGATCTCCCTTAACTTGACCAGGCCTTGGCGTCAATAACGCTCTTGTTTTTCTGCGCCTGCTCTCCCTGCATTCCAAGTCCGACGGGAGAAAGCTGTACCAGGGTTCAGGTTCGTACAGCTCTGGCAACTACCCCGAATTGCGTCGCCAAGCCAGTCGATGGGCTGTAGTCGCTGCCGATTTGTCCTGTAGAGGTAGTGCGATCTGTCCACGCGACAAGGGCAAGGAGTCGATCGGTGGTCGGCAAGAAAAACATTTCCTATTTCTCATATCCTCTCGCTTTATTAGCGCACGTTGTGTTCGCCTTGATGACAACACCAGCGCAGGCCCAAACTCCTGTCGGTTGGTGGAAGTTTGATGCCGGTTCTGGCTCTGTCGCGGTCGATTCCTCCGGGAACGGTCATACGGCCACGCTGGTTAATGGAATCAAATGGGTACCGGGAGAAATCCTGGACGCAATCTCGGCGAATGCGGGCAACAAGCAATACGTAAGCATTCCCAAGCCCAATTACCCTTTGGTTAATCTCAGCGGTACAAATGCGGTAACTGTCGCACTCTGGGTAAATCGAACCTACTCGACCGTTGGGGGCCATACGCTGTTCGCAACTCCCGCAAACTTTAGCCTATCCACTACTGGTTTTGGCTTCTTTCCCGACGATGCTAATTGCCAAGGCATTTACATCGCTTTGCAGGGTAATTTCGGATACTCAGCGAACTGCTATAGCCAACCCTCTTCCGCAGTCTGGCACCACTTCGCTGTCGTCTTTGACAAGAGCCAGACTGGAGGAAACCAGGTTACGTTCTATGTGGACGGCGTACTGCAACCTGTCAACCGAAACGTTTACGCCGTAACCAACACGAATAACTTTGGTGACAGCCCGATATTTCTGTTCTCTCAGGGCGGTTCATCGCAGTTCACCTCTGGCGAGATCGATGATCTCCGCATCTACAACAGCGCGCTCACAGCTGAACAAGTCGAGCAGATCTACAACGAAGCAAACCTGGTGTCGATCGCGGTGACGCCGGTCAATGCTTCAATTGCGGCCGGGGACCAGCAGCAGTTCACAGCCACCGGAACCTACACTAACGGGAGTAAGAGGAACCTGACCAGCGTGGTAACCTGGTCTTCCAGCGCCACCTCTATGGCCACGATCAGCAGCAGCGGCTTGGCCACTGCGGTCGCGGCGGGCAGCACCACAATTCAGGCGACTTTGGGGTCGATCAGTGGCTCCACTAGCTTGACGGTGACCGCACCTGTGCTGGTGTCGATTGCCGTGACCCCGACCAATCCTTCGATCGCCGCCGGAAACCAGCAGCAGTTCACCGCCACCGGAACCTTCAGTGACGGAAGCAAACAAACCCTGGCTTCCGTAACTTGGACCTCCAGTTCCACT
>CAZDYZ010000645.1:0-1509 GCA_964509525.1 uncultured Acidobacteriaceae bacterium | reverse complement strand
CCGTTGCGCCGGCCGAGCCTGAAGTCATCAAGAAGGGCAAGCAGGAGACTGAAGGTGAGTCTGCCGAGGGTGCCGAGAAGCCGGAGAAGGCCGAAAAAGCTGAGAAGCCCGAGAAGAAGAAGTAGGCGCCGTGAGGCTGATCGTCGGGCTCGGCAATCCGGGCATCGAATACCAGTTCACACCGCACAACATGGGTTTTCTAGCGGTGGACCGAATTGCGGAGCAGTGCGGCGTGCGAGTGAACAATCGCAATTGTCGCGCCCAGACAGTTAGGACGCGCATCGCTCAGCAGGATGT
Organism: uncultured Acidobacteriaceae bacterium; assembly: GCA_964509525.1. Lineage (GTDB taxonomy): Bacteria > Acidobacteriota > Terriglobia > Terriglobales > Acidobacteriaceae > Bog-257. The sequence continues at coordinate 1,212 of CAZDYZ010000645.1, read as the reverse complement.
GGTCTTGGCTAAGCCGGAGACCTACATGAACCTAAGCGGCACCGCGGTCCGAGAGCTGGTTTCCGAATACGATGTGCGACCTGAGCAGGACCTGGTGCTGCTCTATGACGAAATTGATCTGCCATTCGGCACGTTGCGGGTACGGCCTCGAGGGCGGTCAGCAGGGCACAACGGCGTCCAATCGGTGATCGACGCGCTGGGGACGCAGGAAATCATGCGCGTCCGGATTGGAGTCGCGCCCGATCAGCCGGTCGGCGATGACGCCCGCTACTTGCTGTCGCAGTTTATGAAATCGCAGTATCCGGCCGTCGACCAGGTGTTGGACAAAGCGGCGGAAGCCGTAAGGGTTATCTTGGCCGATGGCGTGCAGGAAGCGATGAACCGCTTCAATGCCAAGCCTGGAGGGGCGGAAGACGCCAATACTTAGTGGCTGGCGGGTAGTGCGAGTGTTCCACCTCGCGTTTACGTCTCAGTTTGAGGCCCGTGGTGGAACCGGGAGAGCGCGATACTTGGTCTGACCCGGCCAGTTCGCCGAGGCTAGGTTAGAAAAATGGAGGGAATCCCGTAGCAGTGCAGCCATGACGGCGCAGACCTCGTGGGCGGCAGGAATCGTGAGGGCCCTACACTCTTGCTGCGGGAACTCCCCCGAGATTATGGGCAGTGGAGTTGAGGGGCGCGACAGCGCAGAGAATGCTAAGAGCGGACGGCTAACAACTGATAGCCAGGAGAACAGAATGCAACGTACCTATGAATTGATGTTCATCGTCCGTCCTGACATGCCAGAAGAGGACCAGGACAAACTGATCTCGAGTATTGAGACACAGGTGGGCAATGTGGGCGGCTCGGTAAAAAGCGTGGAGCGCATGGGCAAGCGACGGCTGGCCTACACCGTTCGCAAATTTCAGGACGGCATTTACATGCTGATGGTGCTGGAAGGTGAGGGTGCCATGGTAAAAGAGGTGGAGCGCCGCCTGCGGGTGACTGAACCGGTGATCAAGTTCATCACAGTACGGGTTGACGAGGAACAGAAGCGGCTGGCCAAGATCAAGGCCCTTCGCGACACCAAGATTCGCGGCAAGGGACGTCAAGCAGCTGCCGTCGAAGGTACCACCCCTGCACCAGCGGAGGGGATGCCGGAAGCCGAATCGCCAGCCGGTGCCGAGCCAGCGCCGCTGAGCGTCTAAGAAGTTTCGTGCCGGGCTGGCAGGAATG
>CAZDYZ010000644.1:0-3562 GCA_964509525.1 uncultured Acidobacteriaceae bacterium | reverse complement strand
GAGCTTGTCAAAGGCAGGAAATGTCCTAAGCGGAGTTAACGTGAACCGGGCGTAACCGATTATCGATTTTCCCTCTTCGCCCTACATGAAAGTTGCCAGGAGACGAATTCCGAGGTTAGAGGATAATCCGCTCGTCGCCCGCACGGCGAGTGACTCGCTCGCGATCGAGGTATTCGAGCAGGGGCACCGCATACTTTCGCGAAACACCGAAAAGGCCTTTGAACTCCGCCACACTGAGTTTGGCGATCTTGTCCTTGCTGGCGATGATCTGCTCGCGTAGCGCGTCTAGCGAGCGGCGATGAAACACCAACTCATCTGTCACCTTGACCAGCACGCGATCGCGCAGCAACAGCGTTACAATCTTCTGCGCACGAACGCTGTCCACTGGCAATGACGCCAGCACTTCTTTCAACGCCGGAACCCTCAGTCCTGCCTGTGCAAAAGCTTGCTCGATCTGCAACTTTGATTCGGCTTCTTCGTTGCGCAGGACAACGCCTCGTCCAGGAAGATGCAGTAGTTCGCCATCAGCGTCCAGCTTCTTATCGCGAAGTAGTGAATTGATGACCCCATAAAACAGGTCGTCAGCCCTGCAAAACCGTCGGCGAACTTCTTCCTTGTTCATCCCTGCCAGGAGCGGATTTTGGTTGTGGAACCAATCGACCTGTGTAAGGACCTCTTCCTTGAGTTTTTCCAACCACGTAGAGGCAATAAAGACGCTGCCGAAAATCGTTATCAGAGAAGCATGTTTCAATTCAGTTGCTACTTGCTGTACGCGTTCGGGAAGCCAGCCTGTTTCCGCGACGGCATCCGCCACCGAAAGGCCCTCAATCCGGCGACGATTTATACGCGCCAGCAGGGCTTCCGGCGCAGTGGCATTCACGATGGACTGAAGAAACGGCAAGGGGGCTCGGCCTTCCATCCGTAGGGGCGGGTCTCCTACGTCGAGCACGCGGCCACCTCCTATGGTAACTACCGGCGAATATTGTCGGACGATAAAGCGGTCACCGGGAAAGAGAAGAACGGGCCGATCAAGCCTTAGCCGCGCAAGTCCCGATTCACCGGGCAGCAGTTGCTTGGTGCCGAGGAGAGTCACCTGCGCGATCGTTTCTGCAGTGAAAGCATGGAAATGCACACGGGCGTATTGCCGCAATGGTTTGGCCGAGGGTAGAAGCTCAAGTTTAATGCCCAGCTTTCTGGCTGGCGCGAACATATGCGGCGTGGTCAGGGTCATGCCGCGGGCAAGGTCGACGGTTTCAACACCAGGCAAATTCAGAGCAGTGCGCTGACCGGCAACGGCTTCATTTGCCAGCTTTCCATGCACCTGCACTCCGCGCACCCGCAGGCGCTTGCCTATAGGATGGACTTCAACCTCCTGCTCCTTGCGAATCGTTCCCGAGATCAGTGTTCCAGTGACCACGGTTCCAAAGCCTTTCATAGTAAACACACGGTCGATGGGCAAGCGAAAGGCCGCAGACAAGTCCTTCGCCGGCACTTCTGCGGCGAGGCGGGCAAGTTCGCTCTTAACTTGATCGAGGCCTGTGCCAGTCTTTGAACTCACGGAAATGAGGGGGGAAGTGGCGGGATCAAGGAATGACCCTTTGAGAAACTCCGCTACTTCCATGTTCGCGACTTCGAGGGTTTCTGAATCAACCAGATCGGACTTAGTCAGGACGGTGATCCCACGCTGCACCGACAACAGGCGACAAATATCAAAGTGTTCGCGGGTCTGAGGTTTGATAGATTCGTCAGCCGCAACCACCAGCAGCACCAGGTCAATGCCTCCGATTCCAGCCAGCATGTTGCGCACAAATCGTTCATGGCCCGGGACGTCAATGAAACCAACACGGATGGGCTCATCGCCCGGACCCACTAGATTGAGGTTGGCGAAGCCGATGTCAATGGTGATGCGACGTCGTTTCTCTTCTTCCAGTCGATCGGGATCGATGCCGGTAAGAGCCCGCACCAAAGCACTCTTGCCATGGTCGATATGTCCCGCGGTGCCAACAATCACGGCCTTCATCGGCAACAGTTTACCGAACCTTTTGTGGAACTTCGCAGTGGCAAATAGGGAATCGCGTTGTGAGCTGTCTCTGTGCGAAAATATTAGCTGCACAATTTGCACCAGGCTGCCGGGTTTACTACGGTTGCTCCCACCGGGGAAGTTTTGTGCTTCCGAAGGGTTGAGGGGCGTCCAAGTGGTTGAGCTCGAGGCGTACTTGATCCAGACGGATGCCTTCAATCCTAATACCGCCGGACAGGCCGAACCTCCTTCCTTCCGACCCCAGGGAAGATGGCCAGCTCGCTCTGTGGAATAGCAGCGAACTTCCGGAGGTAGACCTTACACCACATCTGCTGATCCAACTGCAGGACGACATTGAGCGCTCGCGGATGCGAGAAGCATTCTGGATCTCCGTAGTTGTGCATATGGCATTGGTGATCTTCCTGGTCATGTCGCCGAAGCTGTTTCCCGGAATCAAAGGCGTCGTTCTGCTCTCACCCGCCGATATCATGCGCAACCAACAATTGACCTACCTCGACCTGCCACCCGACGCGCAAAAGCCACCCAAGGCTTCACCTGAAGCGAAGGTACTCTCCGACAAGAACCGGATTGCCGAGAGCCGGCATCCCAGTCTAGACAAGAAAACGCTGGAAGAGCTGAAGCGTGCGGGTCCCCCAGCGCCGGCTTCGCAGCCGGGACAAACGGCGCAGATGTCGCCGCCAATGCAGTCGGCGGCTCAGCCGCCGAATCAGGGGCAGAACCAACCAATGGCACAGCTCCAGGCCGTACCTGAGCCGAAGCTGCCTATGCCTTCACAGGGCAATAACCAGTCTCCTGTCAACTTTGCTGAGTTGATGAAATCGCCCGGTGATCTCACGTCGCAAGCCGCACGGGCAGCAATCGCGGCCCGCCGCGGAGGGGGCAGCTACGGAGGAGGTGGAGATTATGGCGTGGGGCCCGGGGGATCGGCGCGGACGCTGGGGAATCTTGAAGTACTAAGCGATACCCAAGGTGTGGACTTTGGCCCCTATCTATCGCGCGTGCTTGATGCCGTGCGTCGCAACTGGTACACCCTCATACCGGAGGAAGCCCGGGCTCCTCTTATGAAACGTGGCAAGCTTGCCATCGAGTTTGTAATCCTTCCCGACGGCAAAATCGCTGGGATGAGGCTCGTGGCTCCTTCGGGCGACGTTTCTCTGGACCGTGCGGCCTGGGGCGGAATCACCGGCTCGAACCCGTTTGCGCCCCTGCCCAGCGAGTTCCATGGGCCCTACCTGGCATTGCGCTTCCGCTTCTACTACAACCCGCAAAAGGGCGACCTCGATTAGTTTCCCACGCGTAAAATTAAGGTGTGCATCAAGGCGAACTTGCCAATCTCAAGTTCAATTCTGACACTGGCCTGACGCGGGACCAGTGGAAGCTTCTCCTGACTCCCCGATGGGGCAAAATTATCTCTGGGGGCGTGCGTTGACCCCGATAGCACACACATTACCCCGGCGTGACGGGGATCACAGTGAAGCACCCAGGGGAATTCCGCGATCTCAGCAACTCCTGATTGTAATT
>CAZDYZ010000643.1:0-2931 GCA_964509525.1 uncultured Acidobacteriaceae bacterium | reverse complement strand
GCTACCCCATCGACTTGATGAATAAGGTACGCAAGGGGCTCAACCACAGGGGCGCAGCTTATCTGATGGTCTACACCCCCTGCCAGAAGGGCTTCGTATACGAGACACCGCGCTCCATCGATCTTGGCCGGCTGGTCGTCGAATGCGGGCTCTATCCGATCTGGGAGTGGAACCCGGAGAAGCGTGCGTTTGATTACAGCTTCCGTCCACAGAACATGCGACCGGTATCAGAGTATTTGAAATTGCAAGGTCGTTTCCTCCATCTTCACGCTGAGCACATCGCCACATTGCAGAAGTTTGCCAACGAGCAATGGCGCATGATGGGCGTCGAGCTGCCAGAGGCATTGATTCAGGCTGCCGAGATCAAAAACCTGACCGATATGGCGGCTGCGGAAGCGGCTGCGATTGTGGCGCAAACCGTATGAATACAAAAGCTACCCCTCCGCCAGCGGCTCCTGAAGCACAGGAAACCTACATTGTCAGCGAAGGCAAGAAGCGCGGTGCGACCCGCGATGTGCGACCGGAAGCGGCGTTTGATCGTTACTACACAGTCCTGCGCGTCCACGCCGAAGACGCCATCCTAACCGACAACTGGCACACCAACGAAGTGCTGGCACATGCTCGCAACAACTTCGAGGGCTACACCTTCGCCATGCGTACCCTGGAGGCTTGGGGCGCCACGGTTGAGAACGACCAGCGCGCCTATTACGTTGCGGGCGGTCGAGTGTGGGTCATGGACCTAGAGCCCTGCGAAGGCAAGAAGCCACGTCTGCCTGGCACTGGAGCCGACAAGAAGTGAAGGTATGATTGTTTGCCCCGCATCCTGCTCATCGATGACACGCCGGAAGTTGCCGATCTTTTGACGTTCGCGCTGCGCGACCTCGGCTACGAAGTCTTTGCAACCGGATATACCGCCAGCATCAACGAGTTGGTTGCGGAGCAACGCCCTGACGCGCTCGTGCTCGACTGCACCGCCTTCGACATGAGCGAGGCACTCTTCGATAGCGTACGTGACCATCCGAACCACGCCGAGCTTCCCGTCGTCATTATTACTGACACAGAGCAGCAGGCTGACGCGAGCCTTCGCGCACGGAGGGCGCGAAGGGTTTTGTTGGTCCCGAAGCCATTCACCGGGTCGCAGGTTGCTCAAGCCCTCGATCAATTGCTTGCATGAGTATGCCTCTGTGGAGCATGGACGATTGGCAATACCTCCAGCGCGAGGTCATCACCGACCCGAAGGGCAGGCAGTGGACTGTGGCGCTGATGGACGTGCTGGGACAGGCAGGCGATCCGGACATGCCGGACAGGTTGCTCGAGCTTCAGTATTCGTCGGGCCGTTACTTCACGCTCATCTATTCGGCCAGCGGAGCACTGCAGCGGGAGCGCGGCTACGCTTCGCGAACAGAAGCTGAGGATGCCTACGAAGAGCTCTTACTGGCGGTCATTGATGGCAGCCTCGATCCATCACAACCGGTTTTCCGCTCGGACCTCGAGGATTGAAGTCGCGATCAGCGCAGCCGCGAAGATACGCCGTCCGCAAGAAGCCGAAACCTGTCGCAAACCTTGAAGACCCCGGAGCGAAGAGTGTGTCGCGAATTGCTCACCGGCGCGAATAGCTTGTTTCTATCGGCTGGGATTCAGATCGCGCATCACCACGTGAAGTACCTGTCCGGCTACTCGCGCATCGCGCTCGGAGACCATTGCCTTCGGTCCGTTCTCGCCTTCGCCGTCGGCGCGCTCTCGATACGTCCGGGCGATGGCCGGCAGCCGAGCATACCCGTTGCGGATGAGTCCCACCCTTTCTGCGACCGCCAGCCGCGTCTCGAACGACCATTCGGCAATCTTCCCTGCAGGTGCACCCGAGTCCGCTAGCGCACTCAGCCCTTTGTGTTGCAGCGCATCTGTCACAATGGCCTCCAGGATTCCGCAAGCCGTTCGCAGAGCGAGTTCCCAGTCCGCTTGCTCGAGGGAACGCCGGCTGTCTGCGTATGCCTGCTCAAGCACGGGCCGAAGCTCCGGATCGTGAACGAAATCGAACCGGCGCGGACGCGGTGGTTCCGGTGGTGCGGACAAGACCATTCCCGAGAGCGAGCCAACAGCTTGCTCAAGAACGTCGAGCAACCGCTTGACGATCTCAACTGTCGGCACCCCTTCGACGGCACCATCGGCGCCTGAACGTACCAGGAAGGCCTCGCTAAATGACCGGGCAAGCCAATGGGTTTTCCTGCCTCCGGACAATTGATTGACCGTCACGCCACAGTCCTCCTGCCAGACTCGAGTCGCCCTGTTCACCGATCTGTCGGAGGGATCAATCGCCAATGCATCGCGAATTTGACACCCGTGGCGGATCAGACCATGGAGGTGGGACAGGTGAGTTTCGATATGCGATGGCAGGCTGTTAGCCATGGTTCTGTCTCGCCCTTCTTGTCAGCTTCACGAGGAAGCTCGCCGGCTTGTCGAGCCTCGCTGCTGGCTTACCAAAAAAGGATCGCACGGACTTGACACCGTGCAGGGTGAATGTTACGCTTCCGGCGAATGGTTCGGTTACCAGACCACTATATCATTCTTGCCGAGAGAGCGCAGGCTGACACCAGCGACCTAGAGCATGTTCATGGGATCAGGTAGTCGCCACAGACCCATGAATTTGCAGATGAGAAACTGCAGGGTCTTTGCGATGCCAGCAGTGGACTGCTAACGTCTAACCCGGTAATGGAGGCAGATCAATGGCTGCAACTCCGGAGACGCTGATTCACCCCTCGCGCATTCCCAATCGTTGGATTCAGCTGATTGCTGGCATCGTTGCGATGATGGCGATCGCGAACCTGCAGTACGCCTGGACTCTCTTCACCAAACCCATTCAAGCCCATTTACATGTCACCTTAGTTGCAGTGCAATGGACTTTTACTTTGTTCATCGCTCTGGAAACCTGGT